>CBDTYO010000193.1:0-7714 GCA_965364615.1 uncultured Bacteroidia bacterium | reverse complement strand
CCGGCACCTGCAAAGAAAACATTTTGATCAGGACCCACGGATTTGATCTTTTCACAGATGATCTTAAAAGCTTCATTGAAACTGATCTCTTTCAAATGGATGGAGGCATCCACAAGTTCAACGGTCACCCGGTCGGGAATGACCTGATTCAGGAACGAGGTTTCCTCTGCCACCCCGGTCACTGAGAATTGTTGCGAGCCTGCCAGGATGGGATAGGTCTCATAAATGAGGTATTCATTGCCATGGTGATCCACCAGGATCAAACGGACCAGGCTTGAATCAGAATGCAGGGAAATATCCCCTGAGATCGCCAGTCCGCTGATGGTATTAACGGATTCAAAAATTTCCAGCTGCGTGTTTTCATGCGCGGTAAGGTCCACAGGGATCCTCATATCCGCCTGGCTTTGCAGGGCAAACAGCCTGTTTTCCTGGCAGTATGCGTTGAAAGCAACCAGGGCAAGGAGGGCCAGAAAACTCAGTCTTCCACTTTTCATTTCACCATAAATTTACAAGTTCCTGACAGTACCTCTCCGTTTGAACTCATGCCTCGTACTACGATCATAAATTCGCCCGTTACATCGGACGTATAAAATGTAAAGCTTCCCCCCTTATCCGGAGGGATCTCACTATGGGCTGCCCAGTACAGGGTGGTCCTCAGATCGGGCATTCTTTCATTCCGCACTTCTCTTTCATTCCTTTCAGCTCCTTCATACTCAGGGCTTACCGTTTCCTGCAGCTCAGATAATCCGGTGAAACTGATAAAGGTGGATCCGCCGGGAAGTGCGACTCCCGCCCGGTCACCCTGGCGCGTAAAGATATGGACGATCCCCCCGTAGGTATTGCCCCCCCTGACGTATATTCTGTTTACGACGTCCATATGATCGATCCGCAGGGGAGAAAGAGGCAGGAGCTTCCCGATATCCTGGACCGGCACATGGTCCAGCAAGATCAATGGCGGGGTATACAGGATTTCGCCACGATCATCCAGTACCACCAGCTGTGCCTGGTCATCATTTTTTTCCACCCGCACCTGGGGAACGATTTCAAAAAAGAATTCTTCCAGGTCAGGGAGCACCACATAGTCTTCCATTTGGTATCTGAACTCGGGAGTGCCGTAAAACAGCTTATCCGGATCCGGTCCTTCGGCATCCGCATTGCCTATGTCCGGTAATTCGAAAGCTGCCCTGAGCTGTTGGTTCACCATGGCCTCCTCCACCAGTGTCCTGCGTTCCCCGAAAAAGTCTGCTGCAGGGACCGGTGCAGTGGAGAAATCAAGCGAAAAGGCTTCATCCAGAAGGATTCTCACCGGTTCATCCGGGTTCGAATGGATCGTAACCAGGGCATCATTGTCTCCCGTCTGATGTTGAACCGGGATCCGGAACCTGCCATTTTCATCCGTCATGCACTCAATATAGTCCGGATCGGATCCCAGCATGGTGATGCCCAGGTGATATCGACCCGCAGGCTTTTGTTCTTCTCCCGCCAGAACAACGCCTGAAAGGGACGCCCCCATGGTTTCGGGGTAATGAACCAGGTCTTTCGGCCGGAGCGGATCCTCGCTTTCAGGTGCCGGTGTGTAATGGTATGCTTCATCCAGGCTTCCTTTTCTCACGACGGAGATGCAATACCCATCCGGTGAGAAATCCCTGCTTTCAGGATGGATCTGTACGGTTACCTTTCCCCTTTTTCCATAGCTGGTGCGGTCCGTGGAACATGCAATTCCAGCCACAGGTTCCGGGGCCTCCTCGGGCAATTCCGTTCCTTGGCCTCCGGCTGACAGATCCGCTGACCTGATCTTGCGGGTGTTGACGATGGCTAAGGGAAGATGAAAATACCCGGAGGGCGAATAATTGCGCATCCAGCTGGTATAGGCCCTGAGGTAGTAATGACCGGTGCCGGCGGTATCGGGTATGATGATCTGTCCGTCGCCTCCCCAGGAATATACCTGGTATTTGCCCCGGGCTACCGCATCATTCCGGCTGTTTACCAGCTCCAGGTAGAATACCCTGCTCCAGAGGGTTTCCTTCAGCAGCGGGTGACTAAGGTTATAGAGCCTGAAGGAGACCTTTTCACCGGAAGCATACAGGTTCCGGTCGGTGAACAGGTAAAGTTTTTCTTTGTACAGCGAAGCATTGAGATTCCGGGAATCTCCCATGGCCTGGGCGCCGGCTTCGAAAGTCTTCATCTGAATGACAGAGACCAGGAGGATGGTATAGGTTAGGATCCGCTTCATATTATTCCCAGAATTCCGGTTTGATGATGGTCCCGCCATCGTTTCTGCAATCAAAGCACAGATGTGTTCCCACTCCGTAAGGGGGCCCGACTCTCAGCGGATTAAGCGAAACCAGGAAAAATGGTATCCTCATCCAGACGGGCCTGGCTTCCGGGTGTTCGATGCTTTCCAGGATGCAATCTATTGCCGGGTAGGTCAATCCCGGGATGCTATCCAGAAAGATCCGCGTCTCCGATACCGGGCACAGGTTGAAGAATCCAAGCACATAGTCGTCCTGGTTATCCATATTGTACATGTTCCCGCTGATATAATCGGGTTGTCTTTCATAGATCCCCCCGCTCTCCTGGTTCTGCTCCTCTATCCGCTTCCAGTAATCAAAAGCTTCATCTTTCAGGGAGTATTGTACGACCTGAAGGCTGTACCGGGCCTGCAGCCGGCTGCTTTCCTCCGATACAAAATTCAGGGGGAAGCCTTTGATGGTATTGCTTTCTGCATTGCGGGTGGTGGCGGTGTAGATCTGATCGATCTTTCCGGTATTCCAGCAGGTGTGATAGCTGAACGAATCGGGCCATTCATGCAGGATGCCGTCGTAATAATAGTCAATGGGATTGGCCGCATAATACTCCCAGGTTTCCACCAGTTCCCATCGGAAATTCCTGCCCTGGTCCGCCTCAGCCTCCAGATCAAGGTAGAACCTGATACCGTTCAACGGTTCGGTCCTGTCGGAAGTACCCACCGTTTCATATTCCCAGTATACCTTATCAATGGCAGGACTCTGGGAAGGAAACATTTCGGGTTCCGACTCATACACCTGTCCGTCCGAGGTCACTACATTGAGCCGGTAGCTGATCCCCGTGCCCAGTTCGCCTGCGGTCATCCATGCATAGTAGGCTCCCGGATCCTGTTCTATGAACTCGGTGGACCTGCCCTGGTCATCGGATACGGATACATAGGCATCTGTTTCAGCAAAATTTCCTCTTGCATTTAAAGGGGATGAACGCGAAAGATAAATGACCTGCCAGCCCGGCTGGTCGGTGATCAGTGCTTCCACCACCAGGGATTCCTGGTGATCCTCAATTCCGGGATCATAAGGATCCACACACCCTGTCAGCAGGGCGCAGATACACAGCATCCATATATGTGCCTTACTGACTGGCATAGTTCCCAAATTTGAAATTCCATGATAAACTTACGATGGCTGTGCCGAAAATGGACAGCCTGTAACTATTCAGCTGACCCTCTTCCGATCTGAAATACACGGAGTATGCGTTCTTTCTCCCCGTCAGGTTATAGATGTTGACCATCCAGTAGCTGTGAATATTCTTCCTTGCCTTCAGGTTTCCTTCCAGGTTGACTGACAGGTCAATCCTGAAATAATCCGGCAAGCGGTACGAATTCCGTTGCGAATAAGAGACGATCTCCTGTCCGCGCAGATAATAGCTGGAGACCGGATAAGTCACAGGGCGACCCGTAGAGTATATCACATTCCCTGAAAGGCTAAGCCTTCTGTTTACCCTGTAATTCATGACCAGGTTCAGGGCATGTGGTTTATCATAGTTGGCAGGGTAACTTTCCCCGCCGTTGATGCGTTCCCACGGAAAGGCTCCGTCCACCGTGATCTCTGATCTCGAAAAAGTATAGGCAATCCATCCGTTCAGCTGGCCTCTTTCCTTCTCCAGCATCAATTCGATTCCGTAAGCGTCCAGCATTCCATACAGTATATCCTGCTCAATGTGTTGAGAGCCTACTAAATCAGCGCTCGGTTTGTACTCCACCAGGTTGCGGATCTTTTTCAGGTAGACCTCTGCTGATGCCTGAATGCCGGTTCCGGGAAAATCCTTGAAAAATCCGGCAGAGTACTGGTCGCCGTAAGGGGGGCTGATATGGGAATCGCTGAGCTTCCACTGGTCGGTGGGAGCAATGGCAATGGTGTTGGTCAACAGGAAAAGATACTGCCGTGTCCTGTTGTAGGATAGTTTTACGGAACTGCTGGATCCTGTCCTGAGATTGGCTGCGAACCTGAAATCCGGACCTGAATAACTTTTGATTACATCCCCGGGCCCATAGGTCGAAGTATTTACAATGTTTTCAGGATTCCTGGGCGCATTGGCAGCATAGGTAAATACTTCTGCCGGACCCAGGTAGTTGAAAAGGGAATACCTGATGCCTCCGTACAAAGTGATTCCCGGAAAGATCTCATACTTATCGCTCAGGAAAATGGCTGATTCAATCCCGTTTTCCATACCCAGCAGGGCAGGTTTTCGGACAGACTGCTCGCCGAAAGGGGCTACCCTGCCACGGTCCAGATGGTAGTAAATCACCTTGCCGCCGAAGGTGATCAGATGCTTCCTGCCAGGCACCCATTTGAAATCAGATATTAGTTCCCCTTGCCCGATCCTGTAATCATGGGCATAGGCAGTTGAGGGATATTCCTGGTTGACAGTACCGAAGGCATAGTGACTGACCACGGCTGCCATGTCGAAAGAAAGGGAAGATGATATCCGTCGCCTCCAGGTCATGGACCCACCCATGTTCTGGTAATCATAGCTCAATACATCGCTGTATTGAAAATGATCGGAACTGTAATAGCCAAAGAACTTGATCAGGTTGCTGTTATCCGGCTCCAGGGTGATCCCTGCCGAAAGATCATAGAAAGATGCCCTGCTGTTCCTCAATGCAGGATCTTCCAGAAATCTCAGTATCCAGTCGGAGTAGGTGGAACGTGCGCTCAATACAAACGAATGCTTCTCCTTCTTCAGAGGGCCCTCCACGGCCAGATGGCCGGTGATCGGGCTGATCCCTCCCCTGGCTGTGAGCTGGTTCTTATTCCCTTCACGCGTGGATACATTGAATACAGATGCAATCCGGCCGCCGTATTCCACCGGTATACTGCTTTTATAGAGATTAAATTCCTTGATGATATCGGGACTGAACGCCGAAAAGAAACCGAACAGGTGGGAGGTGTTGTACACCGGAATTCTATCAATATAGAACATGTTCTGGTCAGCAGAACTGCCTCTGACATTGATTCCCGAAGAACCCTCCCCGACGGACTGAACACCCGGTAACAATTGGGCTACCTTGATCAGGTCCTTCTCACCCATCACCAGGGGGATCTCTTTAATGGTCTGTATGTCGAGCCTGGAATGTCCCATCTGGATCCCGGAGACATTCTGGTATCTTTCCGTACTGATCACCACTTCGTTAATGGGAATGATCTCAGTTTCCATTCCAACATCCAGCCTGCCATCGGTATATATGGCGAGCTCATATTGCTTCACCTTCATTCCCAGGCTGTGCACCGATATTTGATGGATCCCCGCAGGCAGGACCACCTGATACTGTCCGTACTGATCCGTGATGGTTCCCGTTTCACGCTCCGGGAAATAGATGGTAGCACCCAGCAGGGCTTCCCCGCTTTCCTTGTCCGAGATCTTCCCGAACAGTTTCACCATGCTGCCCTGAGCGGCATCCGCATTATTGCCAATAACCACAGATTCAGGCACCTCCACTTCTCTCTCGTATCCGAAGTAGGTCTTTTTCAATGTTTCACCGGAATCTTCGGTTTCCGGTTCAGAGATCTCACCGACCTGGTCTGCTGAGACCACCTCTTCCATGCGGATCACGCGGTTTCTCAGGATAAAAACATTGTTCCCCCCGTCCATGTAAAAGCTGAGTCCCTGCCGTTTCAGGTTCTGTTCCAGTACTTCAGCCAGCGATAATCCCTCACCCTTTGCGGTGATGGTCACCCCGGAGGTCCATTCAGGGCGGTAAAAAAATACCAGGCCGGAACTTTCTTCCAGGGACTCCACAAAACGCTCCAACGATACCTGGTCATAATCCCCCGAAAATGTATAATCCGGAATCTGTCCGCAAAGGCAGGCAGCGGATAGGAGTGTGATGAATATGAGGATCGTTCTTTGCATCAACTTCCATGTATAAGCCCGACACAAAAATTCATCAGCTCGCCCAGCTGTTCATCGGACGCATTCCCGAAGCTGATCTTTTCCCTGCGAAGGAAATCTTTGATCTCTTTCCGGTAAGCTTCATCAAAGATGCTGGTGAAGGAAGATGAGTTTCTGATTTCATATAGCTTGCCTTCCCTGTGAAGATAGACCTCCCTGGATGGCTTTAAGTATACGTTTCTGGCATTGCCGGATGTAGAAGAGCGGTACAATTTCTTTGTCCAGAGCAGGTAACAGGATATCTCGCCCGAAGACAGTACCTGGAAAAAGGAGGTCCCGGTTTCAGGGAATGACATCTTCCGGAACACTTTCCCGTCGATCTGAAAATGATCGATCATTTCCCCGTTCAGGACAACCTTGTTATTCAGGCCAGAAATCCAGCCGGGAACCTGCAGAATCACCTGCTGATCATGGATATCATAATTGATCAGGACACCATCATACGCTTCACCGTTCAGAACCAGACTCCCGGGTCTGTAAAGGTCTGTATTGAAATAGGGATGGGAATTGCCGGCATTCAGAGGCTCATATTGCCTCCCGTTCAGGAGGTTGTAGTCAGGTCCATTCAGGTAGTCGAAATACTCCTTCAGCTCGTAGAATCCATTTTCAGACACCTCCATATGCTGAGCACTGAGCGCTCCGTTCAGAAGGAAATTCAATGAAAGGATTGATAGCAGATATATGAGGGCAGTTTTTTTCACGCAATCTCGTTTTCAGGCAAAAGAACATACGGAACCATCCGGGGAGAGGGTACCAAGGTCGTATCATGTAATTGTATTGGGGCATATACCTTGGCATGAGGGGCTGTTAATATACTACAATGAAACCTTATGAACCAAGGTCCCTATGGCTTTTAACACCGTATTGTCTGAATTTTTTGCCTCGGGATGGCAGGGAAGAATTCCATCCCGGGACTTCTCGTCCTGATGCCCTCATTGAGCAACGGTATGGGTAACCTTCTTTGGCTGTATGGGCCTGCCTTCAGGATCCGTATTATGGAACCGGCATGATCCCTAATTCTTCCAGGAACCGGTCGGTGCGCTCCATGACGGCTTCATCGAAATAGGTGGCATAGGTGGAATCGTTTTCAGCCAGGTAATGTCCCTTCCCCTCAAAGGGGATTTGTTCGAAATGGTTGCCCAGGGCCATGGTCTTTTCTTTAAAGAAGTCTACGATCCAGTAATTGACCATGGGATCTGCCGTGCCATGGAACTCTATGGCCGGCGGCATACCGGGTTTCAGGTTGTGGTAGGGGGAGATGGACCAGATCTCCTCTCTCCGCTCACCCAGCAGCCGGTCCACCCAGGCCTCCAGGGTATTCACATTGCTGGCATAGAGAAGCAGGGCACAGGGGGTGGGATCGATGTCCGGGTTATCGGTCTGTTCATTGATCTGGTCCAGCAGGGCTGTGGACAGGGCCAGTTGTCCACCCGCCGATTGTCCGGCTGCCACCACCTTTCCGGGATCAATGTTCCAATGACCGGCCATCTCTTTGACCCACCGGAGGGCGCTCCGG
>CBDTYO010000192.1:0-7867 GCA_965364615.1 uncultured Bacteroidia bacterium | reverse complement strand
GAACAGTATCCGGACATTACCCCGCCCATGGTGGAGGTAAGGGCCAACTATACCGGGGCAAATGCCCTGAATGTGGAGCAGAGCGTAGCCACACCCCTGGAGCAGCAGATCAACGGCGTGGACAACATGATCTACATGAAATCCATCAATGCCAACGATGGATCCATGAACATCCAAATCACCTTTGAAGTGGGGACCGATCCGGACATGAACACGGTCTTCTCCCAGAACAGGGTTAGCTCCGCCACTCCCAAACTTCCCGAAGAAGTGAAACGCATTGGGGTGAACACGGACAAAACCATGAGCAGCATGATCATGGCCATCTCCCTATACTCCGATGGTCGCTATGACCAGGATTTCCTGGGCAACTATGCCCTGATCAACATCAAGGACATCCTGGCCAGGATCAAAGGCGTGGGCAGGGTGAATGTGCTTGGGGCCAGTGACTATTCCATGCGGATCTGGGTCCAGCCCGACAGACTGGCCCATTTGGGCATCTCCGTGCCTGAGATCACCAATGCCATCCGGTCACAAAATGTGGTGGTGCCCGGTGGGAAGTTTGGGGCCGAACCCGCCCCGGAGGGCACCGATTTCACTTACAGCGTGAGGATGCCCGAGCGTCTGGTTTCGGAGGAAGAGTTTGGGGCCATTGTCATCAGGACCATGAGTGACGGATCACAGGTGAGGATCCGTGATGTGGCCCGTGTGGAACTGGGAGTGGAATCCTATAACGTGGTAACCCGCTTTGCCAAAAGCGAATGCGCCCTTATTACCCTTTACCAGGCACCGGGAACCAATGCTGTGGACCTGGCCAGCCAGGTCATAGCCGCCATGGATGAACTGAAAGGCGGCTTCCCCGAAGGCGTGGATTATGAAGTGGGCCTGGATTCCACCCTGCCCATTACTGCAGGAATCAGGGAGATTGTAATTACCCTGCTCATTGCCCTTTCGCTTGTGATCCTGGTGGTCTTTGTGTTTATCCAGGATTTCCGGGCCACCCTGATCCCCACCATTGCCATCCCCGTTTCTTTGATTGGGGCCTTTGCCATCTTTCCCCTGCTGGGATTTACCATCAATGTATTATCCTTACTGGGCCTGGTGCTGGCCATTGGGATTGTGGTGGACGATGCCATCGTGGTGGTGGAGGCGGTCCAGGTGAATCTGCAGAAGGGCATGAATTCCAAGGAAGCCACCATTCATGCCATGAAAGAGGTAACAGCCCCGGTAATTGCAACAACATTGGTTCTTGTGGCAGTTTTTATCCCAGTAGCTGCTATGGGGGGTATTACAGGAAGACTTTATCAACAGTTTGCGATTACAATTGCGGTATCTGTAGTGTTTTCTTCGGTAAATGCATTGACCCTGAGTCCGGCCCTATGTTCTTTGTTGCTGAAGAAACCTGAACCCGTGGGAGGACCTTTGGGCTGGTTCTTTAAGAAATTCAATCTGGGTTTTGATCGTACTTCAGTTGGGTATATGAAATTTACCAACGTTCTAACGCGTAAACTGAAGCGGGGGGTGGTGTTTATTGTGATCCTGACCGCCTCCATTGTGGTGATCGCTAAGTTCGTTCCGGGAGGATTTGTGCCCGAAGAGGACCAGGGATACATTTATGTAAACATGCAATTGCCCGATGCAGCTTCCCTGCAGAGGAGCGATGCCGTGATGGCCAAGATCGAAGGGATCCTGGACAGGTTTGAAGAAGTCAGGTTTGTCACCGCTGTATCCGGATTCAACCTGCTTTCAGGAAGCATGTCCACCAACTCCGGGGTGGTCTTTATAACCCTGGACGACTGGAAGGAAAGGGACATCACCGCCCTGGAGCTGGCCACCAAGCTGAATATGGCTTTCTACATGGGCATTCCCGAGGCCAGGGTATTTGCCTTCGGTCCTCCGGCCATTCCCGGGCTGGGAACGGGAGCCGGCTTCACCATGATGTTGCAGGATAAGGGGGGCAACAGCATCGAATACCTCGCTGAACAGGCCCAGAAATTCATTGCCGCCGCCCGGCAGCGCCCAGAAATAGGAAGCGTGTTTACCACTTTTCAGGCCAGTACTCCCCAGCGTTCGGTGCAGATCAACCGGGATAAGGTCCTGAAAACCGGGGTCAATCTCAATGACCTGTACACCACCATCTCGGCGTTCCTGGGAGGGGCCTATGTGAATGATTTCAATCGCTTTGGACGCCTGTATAAAGCCTATGTGCAGGCCGAACCCGAATACCGGCAGAACGAGGATCAGCTCTCCCTGTTTTTTGTGAAGAACAAGGACGGGGAAGATATTCCGCTTTCCACCCTGGTGTCGGTCCATAAGATTTCAGGCCCGGAATATACCTACCGTTATAACCTGTACAGGGCGGTAGAAATCAGCGGTGCGCCCGCCCAGGGTTATTCCTCCGCCCAGGCCTTGGATGCCCTGGAGGAAGTAGCCAATGAGGTCCTTCCCTTCGATATGGGCTATGAGTGGAGCAACATGTCTTACCAGGAGAAGGCCGCTTCGGGATCCGGCAATGTGGTTTTCCTCTTTGCCCTGATCTTCGTTTTCCTGATCCTGGCGGCCCAGTACGAAAGCTGGTCCCTGCCTTTCAGTATTTTGCTTGGCACCCCCTTTGCGGTGTTTGGCGCCTTGCTGTTCCTGATGGTGGCCCGTTTCTTCAGTACAAGTTTTGAAAACAATGTTTTTACCCAGATCTCCCTGGTAATGTTGATTGCCATGGCGGCCAAAAATGCCATCCTGATCGTGGAGTTTGCCAAGTTGAAATTCGATGAGGGCCTGAGCCTGGTGGAAGCTGCCAGGGAATCGGCCAGGCTGAGGTTCAGGCCCATCCTGATGACTGCTTTTTCGTTCATCCTGGGCATTTTTCCCCTGGTGGTGGCCAGCGGGGCTGGTGCCGAGGCCAGGAAAGTCATGGGCATGGCCCTGCTGGGAGGCATGACCATGGCCACCCTGCTGGGAGTGTTCTTTTATCCCATGCTCTTTGTGCTCATAGGAAAGCTGGGCAGGTATGAGCAGAAACGAGAAGCACTGAGTTTGGCAGAATCAAAAAGCGACAAATCATGATCCCCTTCAAAAGAATAGCCGGACCTTTGGCCCTCATGCTGATCCTCTGGGGGTTGCATACAGGATGCATGGTGGGTCCCAAATTGGATAAACCCCAGGTGCTGACGGACGATCAGTTCAGATCTGACAGCGTCGCCGGAGACAGCATGATCAACCTGGCCTGGTGGGACCTTTTTTCTGAGCCTGCGCTGGATACCCTGATCTACCTGGCCCTGGCGCACAACCACGATGTCCTGATAGCCATATCGAGGATCGAGCAGGCTTATGCCGTACTGGGCGTTTCCAAAGCAGATCTTTATCCCCGGTTTGGCTATGACATCGGAGGAAGCTACGGGGATCCTACCACCGCCGGAACAGGAACAGGGGCCGGGGGATTGGTCAATATTACCCCCAACGTCTACTGGGAGCTGGATTTCTGGGGGAAGGTCAGGCGATCCAACCAGGCGGCCCGGGCAGAGATTGCAGCTTCTGAAGAAGCCCTGAGGATGGTCCAGGTGGGGATCATCACGGCAGTGGTGGATGGCTACTTCCAATTGCTGGATTTTGATCAGCGTCTGGAAATTTCCCGCAGGACCTGGGAAACCCGAAAGGAATCCCTGGCCATCATCGAACAACGGTTTATCCACGGAGTGGTCCCGGAGATTGACCTGAACCAGGCGCAGCAACAGGAGGCCATCGCCGCCAGTGCCATTCCCTTCTTCGAAAGGATGGTGGCACACACGGAGAACTACCTGAGCATCCTGATCGGACAGAATCCACGAACCATCGAACGTGGACGACTCGTGGAACAGGTGGTTCCCCCTGACATCCCGGTGGGGCTTCCCTCCGAATTGCTGGTACGAAGGCCCGACCTGGTACAGGCCGAACAGAAATTTTATGCGGAAACTGCCCGAATCGGAGTGGCGCAGGCCATGCGCTTTCCTTCCTTCAGCCTCACGGGAGGCCTGGGACTGGCCAGTGCCGATCTCAGCACCCTGATCAGCAGTGAATCCCTTGTATACAGTGTGGGGGGCAGCATGCTCGGTCCCATTTTCAATTGGGGGAAGAACAAACGGCGGGTAGAGATCCAGCAGGGGGTGGCCAGACAGGCACTGTACAGGTACGAACAGACAGTGCTCCAGGCATTACGGGAGGTGGATGATGCCCTGGTGGATATCCATACCTATACCCGGGAAACCCAATCCAGGATCAGACAGATGGAAGCAGCCAGAAATGCAGCCACACTATCCAGGGCACGTTACGACGGGGGGCAGACTGCCTACCTGGAGGTGCTGGAAACTGAGCGATCCTTATTCAATGCGGAACTGGATGCCAGTGCCGCGCGGAGAAATCAGCTGTCATCCTATATCTACCTTTACAAGGCACTGGGTGGCGGATGGCCCATCCCGGAAGAAGCGGAATAAGCGGACAAGCTGTTAATGCCTAAAGCCCGTGCCTGTGATCCCTGAGGAAAGCCAGGCTCCGGTCCAGATAATCCCCGAATTCCTCCAGCATCCTGTATTGTCCGATGCAAATGAGCGGCTTGATTTTGCCATGAAAGTCGCTTCCACAGGTCATCCAGCTTCCCTTATCCTGACACAAAGAGGCGAAACGGGCCGTCTGCTCTGCATCATGGTAATTGTTAAATACTTCCAGTCCACCGGCTCCCTGATCAAGAAGTTCCGCCACCTGCTGTTCCTTGCCCCTGAAATTAAGCCCAGGATGGGCCACCACGGGACATCCCCCGTTTTGCCGGACCAACTCTACCGCCTCGCTGAAATCCATGTGCTGGATCTTCACATGGGCGGGTTTTCCCTGGGCCATGAAATCGAGATAAAAATTAATCAGGGGCATGTCGCTTCGGAACCCGCCTGGCAAATAAGGGGTAAGCAAGGGATTGGAATGGTGGTCCGGATTTTCCAGCAAAACCTCAGCCATCTGTTCTCCGGTAGGAGCTTTGCCTTCGGCCTTATCCATCACAGCCCGCTCATCCATCTCCAAACCCAGTTGCTTTAGTTTCCCAAGCATGAGGGGTGTGGAATCAAGGTACATTCTTTCCACTTTCTTTTCCAGCTCCCCGAAATCCCTGCTGTGTAAATCCACCCCGTATCCCAGCAGGTGCAGGTCGGTGCCCTGGAAGTTACAGTCGATCTCAATTCCCGGAATGAAACGGATGTTCCCGGTCCGGGAGCACAATTCGGCAGCCTCCCTGGATCCCTGGATGCCATTGTGATCGGTGATGGAGAAAAGTCCGATGCCATTGGCCCGGCACAAATCCAGAATGTCCGCCACACTTCGTTCTCCATCGTTGCTGTAGAAGGAATGGATATGCAGGTCAGCCTTCATTTGTTTCTTTTTACTTTTCACAGGAGCTGGTCAATTCTTTGGAATTCGTATCCTTTCTGCTTCAACCAGATGATCAGTTTCTCCAGGTGAAGATAAAATTTATCTGTTCGTTCCTTGGCTGTTCCAATGTGGCTGAGCAACATATATCCCCTCAGGCCGACGGGATCTTTGGATGCTTGCTCCAGAATGGAATCATAGATTTCCTGGCTGCTTCGGTAGGACGGAGTTCCGGGAAGGGTATAGTCGGCATGGGAGAGGGTCCCGGAGGTGTAGTTCACCAAATGCAGTCCCATGTCCCGAGTCCACGCACTGATGGAATCGTTGTACCACTCAAAGGGAGGGAGAAAGTACGGGGCATCCTCCTTGCTGATGCCGAAAAGGCGCATGGCCAGGTAGTTATTTTCCAGGTCCGTTTCGAACTCCTCGCGGGTCACCAGCAGGCTGTCGCGCTTGTCCCAGTCACAGTAGAGGAGATGCTGATCGGAATGGGCCCCCAGATAATGTCCGTCCTCCACAAGCATGGCGATGAGTGTGGCGAAATCGGGATTCCGGTAAAACTTTCCGGTAAGGAAAAAGGAGGCTTTGATTCCCTGTCGATCGAGCACCCTGGCAATTTGCATACCTCCATCGGCATATTCGTCTCCGGTAAATACCAGGGCCAGGTCCATTTGCGAAGTATCTCCCCGGACTATGGCCCCATGCAGGTATTGGTTCGGTGAGGAAGCATGCTGACCGAAGGCCTGCATGGACAATGCCAGGAGCATCAGGCAGGTCCAGCATACTCTCGGTTTGTCAACCATGGCTTACCCGTTTTTGAAAGCGTTTCGAGTCGCCCCATTCTCCATATCCGATTTCCCCGTCGGCCAGCCGGACCCTCACATCCAGGCAGTTCATGCATTCTTCGGGCTCTTCATCCACGCAGGGTTTGTTTTCATAGAGGGCATAATCGTTCCGGTACTTGCCGGGGGTAATGTTGGGCATGATGATGTTGGCCCCCACCTTCACCGCCTTTTCCCGTCCCAGGGGATCGATGGCCTGCAGGGCTGTGGCAGCAGCTATATTGATGTCCGGCATCAGGATCCTGAGCACCGCTACCATTTTCAGGGCCAGATCAAAACGTTCCTCAATGGGAAGCAGCTCGGCCCGGTAACGGAAAAGGGGGGTGTGCTGGTGCTCGATAAAGGGCCCCATGCCCACCATGTCCACATCCAATTCCCGCATGAACAGCAGGTCGTCCGCCAGGTGGCCCGTATCCTGGAAAGGAAGACCGATCATGACTCCCGTCCCTGTCTGGTAACCGATGGATTGAAGGGAATGCAGGCAGTCCTTTCTCCGGGCAAAATCATGCAAAGCATCCCCGGGATGGTAACGTCGGTACAGCACCTCATTGGAGGTCTCTATCCTGAGCAGATAGCGGTGGGCACCGGCCTTGAACCAGCGCCCGTAAACCTCAGGGTTCTGTTCACCCAGGGAAAGGGTGATGCCGAGCTTTCCAGCCGAGAGCTTTTTGATCTCCTTCAATAGATGCTCCACCCTTGCGGTGAAGGCCGGGGATTCCAATTCTCCTGCCTGCATCACAAAGGAACCATAGTCGTTCTCGTGGGCAAATCTGGCAGCTTCCAGGATTTGTTCATCACTGAGGTTGTACCGGTGGGCCTGACCGTTGGATTTGCGGATGCCGCAATAGTAACAGTCCTTCCCGCAGATGTTGGAAAACTCCACCAGTCCCCGGAAATGCACCTTGTTTCCTATTTCTGCCAGCTTCACCTCAAGGGACCTGCGGAAGAGTTCCTGCTTTTCGTCTCCTTCAGACTCCAGTAGGGAGACCAAATCCTCCCTCCCCAGCGCTTTCTTCTTCAATATCTCGCTCACTCCCATCTTACAAATAGCTTGTGGTACCCTGATCCAGCTTCACAAAGGGGGCCACAGCACGTTTGTATATGCCATGCATGTAGGCTATGGCCATGCCGTAATTGGTGACCGGTATTCCGGCATCAATGGCAGGTTTCAGCCTGTTGATCAGTTGTTTGCGGGTGATCATGCACCCACCGCACTGGATCACCATGCTGTAGTCGGTGATTTTTCCGGGGACCTTGCCCAGTCCGGCCACCACCTCATATTCAAGTTTTTTTCCGCTGAAGGCTGAAAGCCACCTGGGGATCTTGACCCGGCCGATATCATCGCAGGACACATGGTGGGTGCAGGATTCCAGGATCAGTATCTTATCGCCGTTATTGAGTCCGGACAAATGGGGGGTTCCGGCCAGGTAGTTTTCAAAATCGCCTTTGTACCGGGCCAGTACGGTACTGAAACTGGTCAGGGGTATGTCGTCGGGAATGGAAGCGTCTGCTTTCTTAAAGACCTGGCTGTCGGTGATGGCCAGGGCCGGCCTTGGGGAAAGGCGTTTGAGCAGGGTGTCGATTTCCCGTTCCTTGGCCACCACCGCGATGGCATCGTTGTCCAGGATGTCCCGGATGGCCTG
>CBDTYO010000191.1:0-7889 GCA_965364615.1 uncultured Bacteroidia bacterium | reverse complement strand
ATACAGACAGCAGGGAAGACAACGGTAAATCACACTGAATATCTTAGCACAAGAGGGCATCCTGAGCAGGAGCGCCCTCTTTTTTTTTATATAGAAAATGGAGGGGATCAGGTGCTATTCGTACAGGGCGGAGTAGACCTGATCGACCATATCCTGGAAGGTCACAGGCTGGTCGAAGATGGAGCGCTTCTTCATGAAGCGTTCGGTGTGGTAAAATAGCTTATTCTTGTCAAACCCAGTATAATCCTCTATGGCACTATCGAAGTAAAGTTCACTGATATTCTTTTCGTAGAGTTTTTTCACCGAATTCCCGATACCAAACAGCAGGTAATACTTGGAGATGGGCTTGGCCGGATTTTCGTAGTCGCAATAGATTTTATCCACATAGCTGCCGTTCTCGTAGATCACTACTTCGCGGACAAAACCTTCATAGGTATAGAAGATCCATTCGCCATGACGCTGGCGGGTCTTCTTGAAGCCCTGGTATTTGATGGTGCCATCATTGTAGAAACCCATCTCAGGAACATAGTACTTGCCACTGGGTGCTTTTACCTTGCCATTCTCCAGCTCTCTTTCCTCTACACCGAAGTAACTCAGGAAAGGCATCTCCCGCATAAACTCTTCTGGCCGGATGGTATCTTCTATTTTTTCAAAATTGGCCCCTGCAAAAACCTCTTCGGCATGTTCGATCAGCAATTCCTGTTCATAAATTCCATCCTCGTAGGCCTTCCTGTCCCGCAGTTTGGCTATCAGCAAACCCATGTCGCTGCGCAGATTTCCGCTTAAGTCTGAAAGCCCCATGGAGGTCAGGATCATCTCCTTTTCATTCCTGTAAAAGAAGGTATTCAGTTTGTCGTGGTAGAGGATCCTCAGGTTCTTGAATTCCTTGTACCAGCGCTGACCCCTGATTTGGCTCCGCTCTTTTCCGTAGACGAGGGTGATCCTGACATTTCGCTGGTCCGCTTGCTGAAACTTCAGAATGATGCTTTCATGAAGCTTCATGGCCGGAGCGAAGAATACGATCTCATTGGTGGCCTCGGAAATCAGTCGATCGATCTGATAGGATGTTCCGACAGATGAGAGAAATTCAGCAGCCATAAAGCGTTACAAAAGGATCTGTAAAATCAATAGTTGAAATTATGGAAAAAAGGGACTGACTGCCTAACTAAATATCAACAGAAACAGGCCACTGCTCAAAAACTACTGACTTTCGGCTGCGTTGTGACTCCAGGAGGACTCGAACCCCCACCATGGGAACCGGAATCCCACGTTCTATCCTGTTAAACTATGGAGCCTAAGTGGAACGCAAAGTTAATATTTTTTCCTAAAGCTCTGCCTTGATCGCCTCCCAGGGAAGGTCCAGGGGAATCGCCTCAAAATCGTCGGCCGGTTTGTAAGAAAGCGCATTCCTGATGCGGGAACCAAAATTCGGGTGGGTGGAGATAATCTCAAAGTGTTTCATCAGCTCATTGTCAGTCTCCTCCTCCAGTTTCCGGAAGAAGGTAGCCAGGATTCGCGGTTCCATGTTGGAACGTTCCAGCAGTTCAGCGGCGAAGCGATCAGCTGCCTCTTCCTGTTTCCGGTCAAAACTGGTGGAGCTGAGAATTCCTGTTACTTCTCCCAGTACATACTGGTCGCCCGAGGTAAGAATATCTATCCCCAGTTCCTTGATCAGGCGGGCCAGCACATGCCTTTCCTCCACGTGACCCATTTCGTGCGCCATCACTGCAGCCAGTTCTTCGGGAGAATCACAAAAGGCGATCAGGCCCGAAGAGATCAGGATATTTCCTCCCGGAACCGTAAAGGCATTGATCATTTCGCTTTCGAAAACCACAAAGCGGTATTGATAATCAGAGTGCTTTAGTCCCTCTTTCAGCCGATCACCGATCACATCCACTGCAGAATCGATGGTTTCATTCTCCAGCTCCCTGAACAAGGGATTCATCAGGATGAGATCCACATAGGATTCCCCCAGGTTCTCCTCCTTTTCCACACTTAATAGTTGCGGATCCTCAGGATAGTTGAACAGGGAAGCCAACAGCCAGATGAGTGCAAATACACCCAGCAGGATCAGGAGATCCTTCAGTATTGAACGTCGCATGCACTTTATTATTAGTAGCCAGGGGGCCTGTTCTCAGGAGTCCTTGGGCCATGTTCTGGCCTGATCCGGTACACCTGGTGGTAGGCCACCTTGCCGAAAAAAACAAAATAATAAAAGATCCCCTTTCTTGCCTTTACCGCTCCCACCAGACTGAAAATGAAATAAATCAGGTCGGCTGCTGCGGTCATGATCAGGTACCCCCAGTAAAAACTTGTAAAGTCGAGATCCTTGGCAAAATTGATGATGGTCCATACCACCAATCCTGAATTCAACAAGGTCACAGGAATCTGGGAATACAGCGATTGCAGGGTATGAAACTGGACAAATTTACCCTTGTCACGATTGACATAGTAGTAGATGATGGAGGCAACAAGGTTCAGGATCGGAAGCGGAAGCCCCATGGCCGTGGTGGCAAACATCATGAAGTAAGCCCCCATGGCATCTTCCCTGACCCTTACTTCAATCTCCCCGGGTTGCGGGAGTGGATGGTATTCCATATCCCTCTATGTATCTGCTTCGACTTCTTGTGCTTCCTCGGGCAATTCATCTCCGGTGAAGGGCGGATAGGTATCGGTCATGTACATCATGTACAGGTTGACCCTCATCATCCAGCGAAGCTGACCTACGACCCAATCATGCCAGTTCTTGGGGTATTTGCCAGTAAACAGGACCACCCACCAGGCCAGAAATATCAGGATCCCTACAAAGATGGCCCTGAAGTACAGGATGAAGAGATGTGGGATGTACACATAGAAGATCCCAAAAAACAGCCTGAGCAGGGTGAGTCCCCGGCTTACCTTCTCGGGATAGGGTATCACAATGCGGGTGAATTCATCACCAGCCTTGATTCCAAAGGCCGGGTAGCCATCCGAAATATTGTACAGCCTGGCATAAAGCCTGATGCTCCAACTCATCAGGCCCACCTGAAATTCAAACATGCTTTGGGGATAGCGTCCGGTAAAAAGGATGGCCCAGAAGGCCACAAACTGCAAAATGGCTCCCCATAAGCTGACAAATAATAATACAAATCCATGGGGAAGGGCAATGTACAGCCATCCGAAAAAGGTCCTGAGCAACAGCTCCCCCCTGGAATAGCTTTCCTGGTGCGTAATGGTTAGTTTCATAATCAGTAAAATTTCTTTAGTGTATTAGTAAATTTCGAAAAAATCCCGTTGAAGTCAAGTCTTTATTATCCATTTAACACAAAATTCGACTAATTTCGCACCCTGAAATACATGTGGATCCTATGGAATACAATTTCGCACAAATAGAAAAACGCTGGCAGGACTATTGGGAAGAGCATAATACCTTCAAAACAGAAGATGATTTCTCACTGCCCAAATTCTATGTGCTGGACATGTTCCCCTATCCTTCCGGATCGGGTTTGCATGTGGGCCATCCGGAAGGGTATACGGCCACCGATATTGTATCGAGATACAAGAGGATGAAGGGTTTTAACGTACTTCACCCCATGGGTTGGGATGCCTTCGGACTCCCCGCAGAGCAGTATGCCATCGAGACCGGCACCCAACCTTCCATTACCACACAGAAGAATTGTGATAATTTCCGCAGACAGATCAAATCCCTGGGACTGGGATATGACTGGGACAGGGAAATTAATACCACCGATCCGGGATATTTTAAGTGGACCCAATGGATCTTTATCCGGCTCTACAATACCTGGTTCGATGAGAAGCTGCAAAAAGGGCGCCCCATGGAAGAACTGGAGATCCCTGCAGACATCAGGTCCCAGGGAACAGAGGCCGTGAACACCTACACAGCCGGAAAGCGCCTTGCCTACTATGACGACGCCCAGGTCTGGTGGTGCCCCCATTGCAAAATCGTATGCGCCAACGAAGAGGTACTCAACGATGGGAATCATGAGAAGTGCGGCCACCCTGTGGAGCGAAAGAATCTGAAGCAGTGGATGTTGCGCATTCCTCTCTATGCAGAAAGACTGCTGGATGGTTTGAAGCATGTGGACTGGCCAGAAGGAGTGAAGGACATGCAGCGCAACTGGATCGGGCGTTCTACCGGTGCAGAGGTGGACTTTCGCGTGGAAGGAAGCCGGGAGGTCCTGAGGGTACTTACCACACGTCCGGATACGCTGTTTGGCGCCACCTACATGGTGGTGGCACCCGAGCATCCCCTCCTGCCTCAATTGACCTCCCGGGAACAGAAAGACAGCGTGGACAGTTATGTGGCCCAGGCCGGATTAAAATCAGAACTGGACCGTGCAGACCTGTCCAAGGAGAAAAGCGGCGTATTCACAGGTACTTATGCCATCAACCCGGTCAACCGGCAAAAGATCCCCATTTGGGTGGCCGACTATGTGCTGATGGGTTATGGAACCGGCGCCATCATGGCCGTTCCCTGCCACGATACCCGCGATTTTGAATTCGCCACGGCTTTCTCACTGCCCATTCCATGCATCCTGGATCCCGATACAGATGATCCGGAGCTTCGCGAACAGGTGCTCCCGGGAAAGGCCTGCTGGACCGCAGATGGAAGCTATGTCAACTCGGCTTCTGCGGCCACCGGCCTCAATATCAATGGCCTGTCCAAGGAACAGGGAATCGCCTCCACCATTCAATGGCTGGAGGAAAATGGGTTGGGCAACGAGGCCATCAATTACAAAATCAGGGACTGGTTGTTCAGCCGCCAGCGATACTGGGGAGAGCCCTTTCCGGTCATACACTGGGAGGATGGCGAGATCACCCTGTTGGAGGATGATGACCTGCCGCTGCAGCTTCCGGAACTGGAAAAATATGAGCCCGGCAGCCATGGAGAATCTCCCCTGGCCAATGCACAAGACTGGTTGCACGTGGTGGATTCCGCGGGCCGGAAAGGCAGAAGGGAAACCAACACCATGCCCCAGTGGGCCGGATCGTGCTGGTATTACCTGAGGTACATCGACCCCAGGAATGACCAGGAGCCTTTCTCAGCGGAGAAAGAGAAGTACTGGATGCCGGTGGATCTGTACATTGGTGGGGCCGAACATGCTGTATTGCACCTGCTTTACAGCCGCTTCTGGCACAAGGTACTTTTCGATCTGGGCATCGTTTCCACAGATGAGCCCTACAAAAAGCTATTCAACCAGGGAATGATCCTGGCTTTTGCCTACGAAACCGAAGCGGGAGCGAAAATCCCCAGCGATCTGGTGGAGGAAAAGGAGGGCAAATTCCATCATGCAGAGACGGGGGAGCCTGTGAAGCAGATTGTGGCCAAGATGTCAAAATCCCTGAAGAACGTGGTGAATCCGGATGATGTGGTCAGTGCTTTTGGAGCGGACTCCCTTCGCCTCTACGAAATGTTCCTGGGTCCTCTGGACGCCGTAAAACCCTGGGTGGAAAACGGGGTAAAGGGGGTATATAACTTTCTCAGCAAAGTGCATAGATTCTTTGCGGATCCTTCCAAATACCATGAAGGTGAAGAGGACCTGGAGGTACTGAAGTCCCTGCATGCCACCATCAGGAAAGTGGGCTCGGATGTGGAAGCGCTTCATTTTAATACGGCCATATCGCAAATGATGATCTTCACCAACCTGGTGGTGAAAAAAGGGAAAATTACACGGGAATCGGCGGAGGCCTTTACCAGGGTGCTGAGTCCCTTTGCCCCTCACCTGGCCGAAGAGCTCTGGAGTATCCTGGGAAACACCCAATCCATTGCCCTGGCCCCCTGGCCCCAATACGATGATTCCCTGCTCCGGGAAGACTCCTTCGAATATCCTGTGATGATCAACGGAAAACTGCGGTTTAAGATCCTGCTGGCACTGGACATGGCCGAGGAAGAAATCCGGCAGGAAGTGCTTGCTCATGAAACGGCCCTCAAATGGACCGAAGGAAAGACCCCCAAGCGCTTCATCCATGTTCCCAACAAGATCATCAATGTAGTGGTATGAGGGCTAAGCAGAGGATCATGACAAACAATATCTGTTTGATTTCAGGGATCATCCTCTGGGGACTTTTGTTGACTGCCTGTCAACCATCTCCTGCACCCAAGGAAGCATCCCCTCCCTCAGTGGTGATTGATCCAGACACTGTACCTGAAAGCAATATCTACGGAATTCAAGAGGATCTCTACAACGTGGAAGAAGGCAAGGTACGCCGCAACCAGACCCTGGCCGATCTGCTTTTGCCTTATGGTGTAAGTATGCAGGAGGTCTACCGGATCTCCCTCCTTCCCGACAGCCTGATTGATGAAAAAAAAATCAAACCGGATATGCGCTACTTCTTTTATACCCCCGACAGCCTGGCAGGTGCTCCACGGTCCGATGCCCGGTTGTTTGTGTATGAGAAGGATCCGCTGAGTTTTGTGGTGGTAAGTATAGGCCCGGATTCCATATTTGCCCAGGTGGCTTCGAAACCATTGGAAAACAGGCTCCAGTTTGCCTCAGGGTCCATCGAAACCTCCCTTTGGGAATCCATGATGGCCGATGAGGTCAATCCCATGCTGGCCATCGAGCTCAGCGAGATCTTCGCCTGGAGCATAGATTTCTTCGGCATTCAGCAGGGCGACCAGTACAAGGTGGTGTATGAAGAGGCCTATGTGGATTCCGTTTCCCTGGGGATCCAAAAGATTCTCGGTGCCTGGTTCCTTCATAACCAGACCGAATTCTGGGCCATCCCCTTTGTACAGGACGGAACCAGGAGCTTTTTTGATGAACAGGGAAACAGCCTGAGGAAAGCCTTCCTGAAAGCCCCCCTCAGGTTTTCCAGGATCAGCTCCGGATTCTCCCATTCCCGGATGCATCCCGTCTTGAAGATCAGGCGACCGCACCACGGAGTCGACTATGCCGCCGCAGCAGGAACCCCTGTAGTTACAGTAGGCGACGGAGTGGTCACCAGAAAAGGCTACCAGGCCAGGGGCGGAGGCAACTACCTCACTATCAAACATAACAGTGTGTACTCCACCACCTATATGCATCTCCGGGGCTATGCCAAAGGCATCAAGACAGGGGCCTATGTGAAACAGGGTGATGTGATCGGATATGTGGGAAGTACAGGCCTGGCCACCGGGCCGCACCTCGACTTCAGGTTCTATAGAAACGGCAGTGCCGTCAATCCCCTGAAGGTGGAGGCCCCGCCTGTGGAACCCATCCATGAAGAAAACCTGAACGCCTATGCGATGGTTCGGACAGTGACCATGGCCATGTTAAAGCTCCTTTAATAAGTTTTCCACGACCACAGGGAAATGCTGGTATTCCAGCTGATGTATCCTGCCTGCCAGGGTCTCGGGCGTGTCATCAGCTTTGACTTCACACCTGGCCTGGAAAACGATATGGCCTTCATCATACTCCCTGTTCACATAGTGTATGGTAATACCTGACTCGGCCTCCTGATTCCTGATCACCGCTTCATGCACATGATGTCCGAACATCCCCTTGCCACCGTACTTGGGAAGCAAGGCCGGATGGATGTTAATCATCTTGTTCTCAAAGGCTTTTAAGATTTGATCGGGGACCAGCCAGAGGAAACCCGCCAGAACCACAAAATCGATGTCCCGTTCGAGAAGCAGGGTAAGCACTTCGTCCGATTGGTAAAACTGCTCCCGTGTGAAGGCAATAACCTCAATATCAAGGTTTTGAGCGCGAGAAATGACACCTGCCTCCTTTCGATTGGTAAGTACCAGAGAAACCCTGCCATATTGGCTCGTTCGAAAAAAACGTATCAAATTCTCAGCGTTTGTCCCTGAACCGGAGGCAAATATGGCGATGTTCCTCATTTTTTTTGTAAAATAGTCGAATTTTGCATTTCTTTGCAGCGTTAAAAATAACCAATATTATTCA
>CBDTYO010000190.1:0-7899 GCA_965364615.1 uncultured Bacteroidia bacterium | reverse complement strand
TCCTGAACCTGGCACTCCGTTCTTTCTCCCCTTCCAGCTCCATCAGGAGTTTCCTGATATTTCCCTCAGCTGCTTCCATGTGCGGGAAGGTGGGATGGCCCATCCTGGAATACCGCGCCGAGAATACTCCCGGCGCACCATTCAATGCATCCACTTCGAGCCCGGTATCATCGGCAAAGCAACTGAGACCGGTCCGTTCATGGATGTACCAGGCCTTTTGCGAGGCATTCTCCTCCAAGGTAGGATGATCCTCGGGAATATCCTCGTGGATGTTCAAATCCTTCAAACCCATCAGATGAAAACCCTCTCCAAGCAGGGCGCTGATTTCCTCCAGTTTATGAAGGTTTTGGGTGGCAAATACAATTTCCATGTGAAACAAAAAAGGCCGCAAACATTTGCGGCCTTGAATTTACATATTTTGATTTTGCTATGCGCCTCCTGAGGCACTGAAACCTCCCGCTACTTTCGCAGGCCTTGGGTTCATGCACATCACAGGCAGGTTCTCAGGATTGGCCAGAATATACTGCTCAGGGGCTCCCAGCATATAATCGACCCACTTGATATCGCGTGTGGCCATTACCAGGATCAGGTCCGCATCGTGCTCCTTGGCAAAGTCGATGATTTCATGCTTGAAACTCTGCTTTCCTGAGGACGTGACAATTTCATACTCAATATCGTGTCCCTTTAAGAAAGTTTCAACATACTTGATGTTGGAAAGGATTTTACGCTTGAAACCCTTGTCTTTGGCACGGGATTTCAGAATAATGAACTTTGACCCGAAATTCCTGGCCAGGTAATAGATCCAGTTGGCCTTCTCTTTGTTTTCGCTTTTGAAATCGATGGGCAAAAGAATGGTATCGATCTTATCCTTGGCAGGTTTGTCCTGAACCACAAGAAAGGGGATTCGCGAGGAAACAACCACCTTAAGGGCTTTGCTGCCAAATAATTTTTGTGCGCCCTTCATCCCATGGGTCCCCATGATGATCATCTCAGCCTTTAGCTCCTTGGCCGTTTCGCCAATGGCATGAAAGATAGATCCATCCACTACCTTGCAATGGGGTTTTTTCCCAAACTCGTTCCCAAGTTTTTCTGATGAAGCCTCCATTTCACCCTTTTTACCATCTGCATCCTTTTTATCATCCACCACATGTAAGAGAAGGATATCCCGGTTCAGGGCTTTGGAGATATTTACAGCATGCTGAAAAGCGTTCTCAGCTACCTGCGAGAAATCCCACGGTACGATAATTGGCCTTTCTAACTTTTCCATAAATATCCTATAATTTGGTTATAAACGACGGGTAAATATATTTTCCTATTTTTGATAATAGCTAGTACAGCGGCGATTGCACTGACGGACAAGTTATGAATTTATTTTTCAAGTCATATAAATATTGCTTGATTTTTTTTCTACTCATCACTTGTGAATCCGGCTTCATTCGCGGTTTTGCGCAAGATAACGTTCTTTACCTTACACCCTGGATCCAGGAAATAATACTCCCCTCTCCCAACCATGAAATTCCTAACGAGACCTTTTATCGGGATCCTCTGGGAACTTTGTTCATTGGGAAAAACAACGGGCTCACCATCGTTTCAGGACAAGGCATGAATCACCTGCTGATGGACGGTCCGGTCTTTGTCTGTGGCGATGATTCCGACACCTTGTATTACGCTGCACAAAACGATTTGGGTTTTCTGGTCAGGCAACCACCTGATGTGTTCAGAAAGATCTCCCGGATTCATCTTATTTCCCCTTCCAGGCGTTTTTTCTCACCCACGGCGCTCCTGTCAGAAGACAGCTGTGTTATTCTTCAATCGAGCAATGGAAGGTTCCGGCTTTCCCGCACTGAAACTGAATTTATTGAAGAGGATGAAACAGTGGCTCAGCGCCCTGGCAAAGACACTTTGCTCGATAAGCAGGTTGTCCGGGAATTATGCGCTATTACGGGAATCCCTCCAAACAGCATTCGCCAGGTATTCAAAAGCAACAACTCTGAAACCTGGATCCTGGGAGCTTACTCTTTGCACAGGATGATTGATCCCCCCCCTCTCTCCCTCATTGAAACCAGTGCATTGATTCCTGGCCGGATCCTGAATTCGGAAGTGAACCGTGGTGAAATCATACTGGGAACTGCACAGGGATTATACAGCCTGAAGCAAGATGCAGTTCAACCCAAGCGATGGAGAGTAATTGATTTACAGATCGAAGACCAGAGCCCGGTCAGAATGCTTCATTCTGCCTATAACCAAACGTTGGCAGCAGGACCTGATGGCCTTTACCTGGTTAGAGGAAAGCAATCAGAAACCCTGGACAAGGGAAGTTTTTCCGGAATCCTGATCCTGAGGCAAGGGAGCCTGATAGCCTCAGGTGCACAGGGTCTGGTCACTTACGATCAGAGGGGTTCGGACTGGG
Source organism: uncultured Bacteroidia bacterium (assembly GCA_965364615.1). Taxonomy (GTDB): domain Bacteria; phylum Bacteroidota; class Bacteroidia; order Bacteroidales. The sequence goes on along the minus strand of CBDTYO010000190.1, from coordinate 5,489 downwards.
AAAAGACGATCCTGGATCCTTCTTTAAAAAACGCCCATTCATTTGTGGAATTCAGGAACGAACAGTTTTTCCTCTGTAAAAATGGGGTATTCAAGCTGGACCGCAGGTCAGGCAACACCCAAGCCATCCACTTTCAAACCGGGGAGCTGCTGAACCGTCTGATCAGCCTGGAGGATGAACTCCTGCTGGTAGGAAATATGCAGGTGTATCGTTATGATGAGGCAGAGCTGGTCTTCCACCCGTTGCCCCATAGCCCGTTTACATCCTTGTTGACCGACTCTGAACAGATGATCCCTGTAACTCAGGAGGAATACTGGATCCTGAAAAAACCTGAGAATAAAGGTTCCCGGGTAATACACATCAGCCACCTGGAGGAACCTGAAGCGGATCAGGCTACCTTTCCAGTGTTGCAGAATCTTGGTGAACTCGTCAAACTCCACTTCCAGGACAGCATCCTTTACGTGACCGGCACGGATAAAATTTCATGCTTTGATTTGCGCTGGTTGCGGCGCACCCTGGTGACGGAAAGGGTGCAGATCCACCTTTCAGAACTCACGGACCATTCGATCCGTTTCCAGTTTACAGGCCTGGAATTGCAAAGCAATCCCGAGCCTTTCTTCAGGCAGAGGATACTACCGGTCAATGAAGAATGGTCGGAGTGGCATAATAACAGACAGTTTACCGAAAAAGGGCTGAAGCCCGGTAATTATATCATTGAAACCGAGGCCATGGATCTCTATGGCCGCATCAGTGAAGCAAGCAGCCTGATGTTTTCCATTCCCACTCCTTTCTATGCCACCTGGTATGCCCTGGTGGTGTATGGATTCCTTTTCCTGGTGGGACTTTTCCTTTTCCGCAAATGGCGTCTGCTTGGTTACCAGCGCGCCGAATCAAGGATTGCTGCAAGAATGGAAAACAAAATCCAAAGCATGGCTGCTGAAAAAGAGGAATCGGACAAGCTGGTTTCTGAGATTCTTCCTCAGGAGACGGCGGAGCAGATGAAGCACAAAGGGAAGGCCAAATGGGACAAGTACGAAAGAGCCACAGTACTTTTTTCAGATATCCAGGGATTTACGAAAATTGCCGAGGAGATGAATCCTGAGGCCCTGATAGATGAACTGGATCATTTCTTTTTCCATTTTGATTCTGTGGTGGAAAAATACAACATTGAAAAGATCAAAACCATAGGGGATGCCTATATGGCTGCAGGAGGGATCCCCCACAGAAACAGTACAAATCCTGTGGAGGTCGTACTGGCAGCCCTGGAGATGCTATCTTACATGCAGCAACTGAAATCCACCAGGACAAATATATGGGATTTGAGGATCGGCATACATACGGGCCCTGTGATTGCCGGGGTTGTGGGACACAAGAAGGTCTCCTACGATATCTGGGGGGATACGGTGAATACAGCTTCACGCATGGAATCTTCAGGCGTTCCCGGGAAGATCAACATCTCCGGCATCACTTACAGCATGGTGAAGGACTTTTTTATTTGCGAGTACAGGGGCAAGCTGCCTGTCAAATACAAAGGAAACATTGATATGTACTTTGTGAACGGATTGCGTCCGGAGTTATCGGTGGACCTGAAGGAAATTCCCAACAAGCGTTTCTTCATAAAGCTTCAGCTGCTCAGGTTGGGCGACCTGGAAGAGAAAATCTTCCAGGACATCCTCTTGGACTTACCGGCATACCTCCAATTTCACAATTTGGATCATGCGAGAAAAATCTATGATCAATCCTTTCTTTTATGTCGCTCTGAAGAAATTGAACAGGAAGACAGGCTTTTGATAAGAACCGCAGCACTTATGCTGTTCACAGGATTGACCCAGTCATATCAGAACTTTGAGAACCGGTCCTCAGTCATCACCCGGGAGATACTTCCCGGATTTGGGTACTCAGAAAGCCAGATAGACCAGATCAGCAACCTGATCCTGGCCACCAAAATGCCCTTTGAACCCAGCAGCAAGTTGGATACCATCCTGATCGATGCAAGGATGGAGTATCTTGGCTGGCCAGATTATACAGACAAGATTAAGCGTCTCTACCAGGAGTTGAAAGAGGCAGGATCAAAAATCAACGGTCAGCAGTTCAAAAAGCATCAGCTGGAACTGTTGTATAAGTTTGAATTCTATACCCTGGCAGCCAAACGATTAAGGGAGGTCTCAGGTCCCGACCAGATGGCCATTCTCGAACAGGAAAGGTGGATATAAAACATCCTTTTACAACATCATTTCTTTATTGTCGCAGAGCCTTGGATTGTTTACTTTTGAAATCTTATGATAATCTCTAAAGGCAAACACATGAATCTTGACTGGAAAAATCTCGGCTTTGGCATTATGAAGACTGACTACAATGTCAGATGTGTCTTCAAGGATGGAAAATGGGGGGAACTGGAAGTCTCCTCTGACCAGTATCTTCCCATCCACATAGGAGCTACCTGCCTGCACTACGGACAGGAGTCCTTTGAAGGCTTGAAGGCTTTCACCGGGAAGGATGGCAAAATCAGGCTGTTCCGGCACGAAGAAAATGCCAAGAGAATGATCAACTCTGCCCAGGGCATCCTCCTAGCTGAGGTTCCTGTGGAGCTGTTCATGGAAGCCGTTGAAAAGGCAGTGATGTTGAATAAGCACTTTGTCCCGCCTTACGGAACCGGTGCTTCACTATATATAAGGCCCTTGTTGATCGGGACGGGTCCTGAAGTGGGAGTGCGTGCTGCCAAAGAATATACCTTTCTGGTTTTCGTAATGCCGGTAGGACCTTACTTCAAAGCCGGATTTAAACCTGTGGATATGCTGGTTTGCCGCGATCATGACCGGGCTGCTCCTCTGGGCACGGGTCATCTGAAGGTAGGTGGAAACTATGCTGCGAGCATGAGCTCCATTGCAAAAGCACACAAAAAAGGCTTTGCCACTGCCCTGTATCTCGACGCCAAGGAAAAGAAATACATCGATGAATGCGGACCCGCCAACTTCTTCGGGATCAAGAACAATACCTACGTGACCCCCAAATCACATTCCATTCTGCCCTCCATAACCAACAGAAGCCTGCAGGACCTGGCCAGGAGCATGGGAATGAAGGTGGAGGTCCGCCCGGTGGAATTGGAGGAACTCAGCACCTTTGAAGAGGTGGGGGCCTGCGGCACTGCAGCTGTGATCACCCCCATCGGAAAAGTGGTGGATGAGGACAAAAATATAACCTATTCCTTTGGGGATGGAACCAAGCCAGGACCTCTGACCACAAAGCTTTATGAAACCCTTGTGGGCATCCAGTATGGCGATCTGGAGGATTCCTTCGGATGGACAAAAATCCTCGATTAAATTCCTATCTTTGCGGCAGCCATTTTTCTGGGTATGTCGAAGAAGGAAAACAAAACATATTCCCGTCGGATCTGGGGCTCGTACATTACCTCAATCATTAGTATTTCATTGGTCCTGCTGCTGCTGGGAATGGTGGGGCTTCTGCTGATCAACGGCCGCAACATACGCAAGCAGGTCATGGAAAGCATAGGCTTCAATGTGATTCTGAAAGAGAATGTGAAGGAGGCCGATATTTATCAGCTTCAGAAAATACTGGACTCCAAGGAGTTTATCCTCTCCACTGAATACATCACCAAGGAGGAGGCCGCACTGGAAACCGAGCAAATGCTGGGAGAAGATTTTATTCGCTTTCTGGGATATAATCCCCTTCCTCCATCCATCAGGGTAAGATTACACCAACCCTGGGCCAATCCCGACTCGGTGATGATCATCGAACAGGACCTCTTAAAGTACAATTCCATCGAAGAAGTGTATTACAAGAAATCCCTGCTTTATGCAGTGAATGAGAATATCCGCCAGATCACCCTGATCATTCTGGGATTCTCCATCTTGCTCGCCCTGATCTCTGTAACACTGATCAACAATACCATCAGGCTCACCATTTACTCGAAGCGTTTTGTAATCAATACCATGCAGCTGGTGGGGGCCACGCGGAGATTCATCCGTATCCCCTTCCTGTTCCGCAGCGCTGCCAGCGGATTTATAGGAAGCCTGGTGGCGCTGTCCCTCTTGTTTGGACTGATCTACTTGCTTCAGGATGAGTTTGAGGGGGTGATATCGCTCAGGGACTATGACATGCTTGCCATTCTTTCTTTGGGTGTGATCATTACGGGCATTGTCCTCAACTGGATCTCTACCTTTTTTGCAGTGAACAAGTTCCTGAATATGAAAACAGATAAGCTATACTAATACAGTCGCTATGAATAAGAAAAGCACTGAAAAAGAGAATTTCGCACTTGCCAAGGAGAATTATGTTCTGCTCATCATTGGATTTGTCATCATCGTTCTGGGCTTTGTCCTGATGATCGGCGGGAAATCTGAAGATCCCACCATTTTCAATGAGGAAGAATTATTCAGCTTTCGCAGGATCACCCTGGCGCCCATGGTGGTTTTGGCGGGATTCATATTTGAGATCTGGGCTATTATGAAAAAGCCCAAGTCAAAAGACCCAAAAGATTAAAACAGCCCTCATTTATGACATGGTTTGAAGCGCTGATCCTGGGCCTGGTCCAGGGCCTTACCGAATTTTTGCCTGTGAGCAGCAGCGGACATCTGGAGATCGGGAAGGTCCTGTTGAATGTGGAGATAAAGGAAAGCCTGAGCTTCACAGTGCTGGTGCATTTTGCAACCGTGCTGAGCACCATCACCGTCTTTCGTCGGGACATCCAAAAACTGGCAGTGGGACTCTTTGCTTTTCGTTGGAACGAAGAAACGAGATACGTGGCAAAGATCCTGGTATCCATGATACCCGTACTGATCGTGGGAGTATTTTATCGGGAAGAGGTGGAATCGCTCTTCTCGGGCAACCTGACCCTGGTCGGAAGCGCCCTGCTGGTCACCGCCGCCCTGCTGATGTCCACCCAGCTGGTCAAACCCGGAGCTAAAAAGATCCCTTTCCTGGATGCCTTTCTGATGGGCATTGCCCAGGCCCTGGCTACCATCCCCGGGATTTCCCGGTCCGGAGCCACCATTTCAGCCGGACTTCTGATGAAAAACGGACGCAGCGAGGTGGCCCGTTTTTCCTTTCTGATGGTATTGATTCCCATCATAGGGGCAGCCTTGCTGGATATTCTTTCCATGACATCTTCCCCGGCCGAAGGGAAGATCGCGGTCAGTTCACTGCTTATTGGCTTCTTGGCCGCTTTCATATCTGGATACCTGGCCTGCACCTGGATGATCAGGCTGGTGAAAAAGGGGAACCTGTACTGGTTTGCCGTTTATTGTGCCATGGTGGGAATCATATCAATCATTTTTGCCTGATTTGATGGAATTCAATCGCCCGGCTTATGGACTGCAGCCAGTGCACTCTCGGAGCTGGGTTTTGTCAATGTGGTCGCTCCGCGCGACCAGTTTTCAGGAGCCGGGCGCAGCCTGCCGATTTATTCGGATGGATTAATCGACCAGCAGAAGATGCAGGGGGAGACCAATGTGAAGGCTTTTCAAATCGAA
>CBDTYO010000189.1:0-7931 GCA_965364615.1 uncultured Bacteroidia bacterium | reverse complement strand
TTGTTGTAACTCAACGACATAAAGTACGAAGACTTATATACAGGGTTCAGAAAATTCCTGGGGGGCAAGCAGGATCTGGCCCATCCCCAGTATAAGCTGCTTGCCCGGGCTTTGCATGAAACCTTCGAAGGCCAGTCTAACATTATTTATGCGTCTGCCCATGAACACAACCTGCAGTACGTCAGCAAGCCCCCCCTGCATCACATCGTCAGCGGGGCCGCAGGTAGTCCCACCTATGTGGCGCAAAGCGATAAGACCGACTATGCACAGCGTCAGCAGGGAATTGCCCGGCTCGACTATTACAGCAGCGGAGAGGTGTGGCTGCAGTTCCTGACCCCCGGCAACCAGGTAAGCTTTCGCAAGAAATTGTTCCAGAAACCCGTCTATGAGAAAAAGCAAATCAAGCAGTATTTAAGTGAGATTGATTATTCCGACAGCTCGGTGACTGCCTATCCCAATGGCGAGAAATATGCAGCCAGCAAATTTAAAAGGGTGTTCTTCGGGGATAACTATCGCGAGGAGTGGGTCACCCCTGTGGAGGTCCCGGTCTTCAATTTTGAAAATGAACAGGGGGACCTGGAGATTGTGAAAAAAGGAGGAGGGGGACAAACCAAATCGCTTCGGCTGGAAAACAAGGACGAGCAGCAGTGGGTTCTCAGGTCCATCGAGAAGGATCCTAGCAAAGTGATTCCCGAAGTGGTGAAAATGCAACTGGCAGTGGATGTGGCCCAGGATCAGATGTCGGCCTACCTCCCCTGGGCGGCCCTTTCCGTCCCCAGGCTGGCAGATGCCGCAGGGATCTATCACACCAATCCTGAGATCGTTTACCTGACCAAAGATCCCAGGCTGGGACCTTATGAGGATGACGTTTGGGAAGGGTTGTACCTTCTCGAAGAGCGGCCCAACGGGAACCGGAAGGACGTGAAAAGTTTCGGGCGCTCCAAAGATATTATCGGGACCCCCGATATGTTTGATGAGATCCTGGATGACCATGATAAGCAAGTGGACCAGGAACATTTCCTGAAGTGCAGGTTGTTTGATGTTTATATCGGTGACTGGGACAGGCACGAAGATCAGTGGAGATGGGCCGGATTTAAGGAGGACGGGGAGTACGTCTACAGGGCCGTTCCCAGGGACCGCGATCAGACATTTTTCCTGAATGAGGGATTCTTCCCGTGGATATCAAGCAGGAAATTCGCCCTCAGGATCAACCAGGGATTCAAGTATGAGATCAAGGATATGGGAGGACTGGTCTCCCAGGGAAAGTGGCTGGACCGGAGGTTCCTGAGTGAGCTTTCCAAAGAGGATTGGCTGGAAGTTTCCCGGGAAATGCAAGCCGGTCTGACCGATGCGGTCGTAGAAAGGGCCATCGCTGACATGCCCCCGCAAATCGTCGATATACAAGGAAACACCATCGCAGACAAACTAAAAGTACGTCGCGATAAACTTCCCGAATTTGCTGAAGAGTATTATTCCATTCTATCCAAAAAGGTGGATATTGTCGGGAGCAATGAAGATGAGCAGTTCAGGGTGGAAAGGCTGAACAACCATGAAACCGAGGTGAAGGTATGGACCCTGGACAAAAAAGGAGATAAGAAGGAAAAGATATATGACAGGGTTTTCAAGCACGATGAAACCCGGGAAATACGTCTCTACGGGCTTAAAGGGCAGGATGAATTTGACGTGGAAGGCAAAGTGGACCGGGGCATGAAGGTCCGGATCATCGGGGGTCCCGGAAAAGATGATATCAAAGATAAATCCAGGGTTAGGGGGCTCTCTAAAAAAACCATCATTTACGACACCCCCAAAAAGAATGACATCGAATTTGGTACGGAAGCCAGGGACCGGACCTCGAATCTCCCTGAGAAGAATGCCTACACGTACACGGCCTTCAACTACAACAAATTCATCCCCCTGGCATTGGTCGGCTACAACGTGGATGAGGCCCTGGTGGTGGGAGCCGGATTCAGGTATACCACCTATGGGTTTCAGAAATCTCCTGATGCCAGCCGTCACCTCCTGGGGGCCCGTTACGCCACCGCCACACAGGCCTTTGAGTTCCTCTATGATGGTTTTTTCCGCTCCGTGTTCAGAAGGACCGATCTTCAGTTGCATCTGACCCTGAGGGATCCCATGTATGCGCAGAATTTTTTCGGCCTGGGGAACGAGACGCAAAAACAGTCGGACGATAAGGTATATCACCATGTGAGGATCGGTAAGTGGGAGGTCCATCCGGAACTGAGCCAGACCTTTGGGCACAGCACCTTTTCAGCTGGGGTCTTTTATCAGAAATATACAGTAGAAGAAACCCCGGGCAGGTTTATTTCCGATGCCGGACTGGATCCGGAGGTCTTTGAAACCCAGGATTATGCCGGATTCAATATAGGATATCTTTTCGACAACAGGGATTCAGAAACCCTTCCCACCAGGGGAATGTACTGGAATACGGAGGCCTCCTTCAACTACGATCTGGACCAGGCCAGGAAAACGTTCAACCAGATAGGGTCAGATCTGGGGGTGTTCCTGAGTTTCAATAGGCCTCACAGGGCGGTGCTGGCATTTCGTCTCGGAGGAAGCATGCAGGTGGGAGATTATGAGTTTTTTCAGGCCAGTTCGCTGGGAGGGAGCACCAATCTGAGGGGTTTCCGGGCCACAAGGTTTTCGGGAGATGCCTGCCTGTACCAAAATTCGGAATTCCGCTTCAAGCTGTTCAATTTCTCCAATTACATCTCCAAAGGCGAATTTGGGATCCTCGCTTTTCATGATGTGGGCCGTGTCTGGCTGGAGGGGGAGGACTCAAAAGTCTGGCATCACGGATACGGGGGCGGTATCTGGGTATCTCCTTTCAGTGTGGCTGTGCTGACCGCCTGCTACGAGAGATCACAGGATGAAACGGGTGGACTTTTCACTCTGAGGTTTAAATACCTGTTTTAATGCTATATAAACCTTACGCTGAATGATATGCAGGACATCCGCATCCTTTTGAAAGAGACCGCTATTGTGCTCCTCCTGCTTTTTTTGTGCAGCGATCTTGCCGCAGAGAAGAAGGATAGCCTCCGGCAAAAGGTCTACCCCCTGAATTACAAGGTGGATATCCCGCTTACGGTTGCAAGCACTGCCACCGCCCTGTGGGGCCTGTCGATAGTCAGGAGCAAATCTCCGCTGGACTCGCTGGAGATTCTGGGGCTTAATACCTATAATATTAATCGCTTCGACCGGTCTGCCACCTGGCAGGATGCAGGATTTGCCCCCACTGCACGAACCCTCTCCGATGTGACCATGGGAATTAGCCAGGCCCTGCCTTTTTTATTGTTACTGGACAAAGAGATCCGGAAGGACTGGGCCGATGTGCTTCTTCTGTTCTTCCAGACCCAGGCCATCACAGGTAACCTGTATGCCTGGAGCGGGACTGTATGGATCGACAGGATCAGGCCCATGGTATACAATCCGGAAGTTCCCTGGAACGAAAGGACCGAGGCCCGCAACCGGAATTCTTTTTTCAGCGGACATACTTCCATGTCCGCCTCTGCCTGTTTTTTTGCAGCCAAGGTCTATTGCGATTATCACCCCGCACTGGGATCCAGAAAATTCCTGGTATATTCACTGGCATTTATCCCTGCGGCGGCTACAGGTTTTTTCCGGTATCAGGGGCTGAAGCATTTCCCTACCGATGTGATCACCGGATTGATCATCGGAGCCAGCGCAGGAATATTGGTCCCGCATCTTCACAAAAGAACAGGATCAAATCTGACGGTGGTACCCTTTGCCGGCCCGGTGAACGGACTTGCCTTATCGTACAAATTCTGATGGGATCAATGTAAGAGATAGAACAATGGGTATATCCAGGTCTGAAGAGGCTCACCGACAGGCAGCCGATATTGTGGAAAACATCAATCTTGGGATTTACATCTTTCAGATGGAAGATCCTCAGGACGACAGGTCGCTGAGGCTCATATCTGCCAATCCGGCCACTGAGCAAGATGGCGAGATTGTCATCCGTACCCGCATGGATCGGCACCAGGTGTCGATCAGCATGGCAGATTCCGGAAAGGAGATGCCGGAAGAGGTAAGAAAAAGGATCTTTGAGCCTTTTTTTACCACCAAGGAGATGGGCCAGGGAGCCGGACTTGGCTTGTCCATCGTGTATAACATTATCTCTCAGCATAAGGGAACCATTGAGGTCCTTTCAGAGCCTGGCAAAGGCACGGAATTTTTAATTACCCTCCCACAGAAACAATCTGCAAATCAATCATAAAGAATGACCATGGAGAAATTTCCCATTTTATACGTAGACGATGAAGTGCACAATCTTACTTCATTCGTAGCGACCTTCAGGCAGGAATACAAGATTTATACCGCCACCAACGGCAATGATGCCCTGGAGATCATGCGCGAAAACGAGATCAAGCTGGTCATCACCGACCAGAGAATGCCTGAAATGACGGGCATTCAGCTGCTGGAAAAACTCAGCCCTGAATTCCCCGATTCCATCCGGATGATATTGACAGGTTTTAGCGATATTGAAGTAATCATTGAGGCCATCAACAGTGGCAGGGTGTTTCGCTACATTACCAAACCCTGGGATGAGAATGAGCTCAGGATGACCATTGAAAATGCCCGCCAGTTATTTGAACTTCAGACGCGGAACAAATCCCTGATGGCGGAACTGCAGCAGAAGGTGGAGGAACAGGAACAGACCCTGAAACTGTTTATCCGCTATGTGCCGGAGCAGGTGGTGAAGAAAACGCTGAAGAATAGCCAGGATTCCATATTCGAGGGAGAACTCCGTGAAGTGGCTGTGCTGTTTTGTGACATCAGGGGATTTACTCCACTGAGCGAGGTGTTGTCGCCCAAGGAGGTGGTGAGCTTTCTAAATGAATATTATCAAATGATGACCGAGGTCGTTAAACAATTCAACGGATCGGTGATCCAGTTTGTGGGAGATGAGATCTTCGCCGCATTCGGGGCCCTGGAATTGTATCCCGATAATGAAATCAATTCGGTGTTTTGCGCACTGAAGATGATGGACACCCTTCCGTTGCTGAACGAAAAATACAGGGAAAAGTTCACCACGGAAATTCAAATCGGGATCGGGGTAAACTATGGGGAGGTGGTGGCCGGAAATCTGGGATCTGAAGACAGGATCAGGTATTCGGTGACAGGAGACACGGTGAATACGGGCAAACGGATTGAGACCATAACCAGGGACCACCCGGGTTGCATCCTGATCAGCGACTCCATTTACCAGGGTGTGAAGGACGTGGTGGAGGTGAAAGCCTGGGAGCCTCAATGGGTGAAAGGGAAAAAGGACAAACTCCTGGTGTATGAGGTCCTGGGAGCCAAATAAACGCCTCAGGACCCGGGCGCTCAGTTATCCAGCATAAAACCAAACCCGAAGCGGAACAACAGTTTTTCTTCCGGGGAGGATTCGAACATCAGGGTAAACAAATAATCCCGGGTCAGCGGGGAGATGTATAGCCCTCCTCCGTATCCCGGGTGCCAGCGGCCGTCTGCATTTCCCTCCATCCAGACCCTGCCGGCATCAAAGAAACCGATCAGGCCCGTTTCAAAGGGGAGGAACCGATTTCTTACCTTTCCCAGGTGAAAACGGAGTTCGCTGTTCAGGTAAGCAGCGGCATCCCCGGTAAAACGGTTTCTTTTATACCCCCTCAGGTTGCTGAACTGACCCAGGTGGGCGTATTTGTAAAAGGGGATCTGCTGGCCGTAGTTCCTGCTCCCACCCAGTTTCAGCACCAGGGTCACGGGGAGAAGGATCTTTGCCGTGCCGAAATACTTCACATAGGTTTCGGCCAGGCCGAAATTCCCGGAGGCCCCGTCCAGGGTTGCATAACTTGTGTTTTCAAGCAGGAACTGAAGCCCTCTTGTGGCAAAAACCTGCCTGTCTCGAAAATCAAGGTAAAACCTGGTATTGACTCCCCCCATGGCAATCCTGTCGGCACCGGGTACGGGATCTCCTTCGGTGTGGAATATGGAATCTGTCTGCGACCGCACATTGATCCGGTCAAACAACAGGCCCGCCCTGAACAGGCCCTTGTGAAATAATTCCTTCTCAGCATACAGGCTTGACAGCAAACCCCGGAGGTATACCTTGTAATAGTCTGCCTCGAACAATTCGGGAGTTTTCTCCGTGGTATTGCCCAGTCCAAAATAATTGTAATAAGGGAAATAATGGCCGTAATCCACCCGGAGGCCGGCATCCCAGCGACCCAATAATTCCTTCCATCGCGCATGCATTCCTGCCTGAATGTTGCCTACGGTGCCGGCCCTCAGGGAAATATCATACTTGCTTTTGAATTCCTCTTTTCTGAAACCATACCTGGTCCAGTTCATCCCCAATGATCCCACAAAACCATCGTCTGATGAATAGTAGATCAGGGGTGTTGGAAGGTAGGTATTGTACTTGAAAGAGGCGCGGTCGTACCGATTGATCCCGGGTTCATCAGATGTCAGGTTCCTGGATTCGGGTCCCAGGTTCAGGCGGGTGGATCTGGTGTCGTAAATCAAGGTATGCCTGGAGGCTCCCCTGACCGTGGAGCTGTCGGTGATCTCGTCACTGCCGGGCCCTCCGATGATCCTGACAGGGATGCTTTTTGTGGCTGAACCCCTTACGTCAAATACATCATCGCCATCCAGCCCGTATATGTGGATTTCCTGCGTCTCATCCCTGTAAAACTCTCGCGAGAACAGGGGGGGGTCCATCAAAACCTCGCCGTCTTTCTTTCGTTTGTACATGCGTACCTGCACATTCCCTGAGGGCAATCTGTCCACCTCCACCCATTCATGCTTGTTGGATCCCACCACATCCACCTGGGCCGCCAGCAGCCCATAATACTGTTCCACCGCCTCCGGAAGCTGGTCCCTCCTGGATTTCAGCATTTCGCCGATGTCCCATCCCGACACCGGCAGGATTTCCGGGGGGAGGGACAGGATGGCCTTGTCGATTACCTGGTCTGTCATGCTCTGCTGCAGATCGGCAGCCACCTGTTTCCAGTCGTCCCGGTCGAGTCCGGATAGCAGAAACCTGTCCAGATGCCTGGCTGGCCAGGTCAGGCTTTTCACATCCCCGAAATCGGCTTCAAAACTCTCCACCATGGGCATGGCCCATTCCCTGTCGGCCAGATAGGGTATCAATCCGTTCCACCTGCAAAAGGCGTGGTCCCGGTCCCTGGGTATGGGATAATATACCCGGGTGTCTCCCCTGTCATAGCCTGCCCATTTCCAATTATCTTCGTGCCTGCCCCAGTCGCCGATCAGCATATCAAACACCCGGGCTTTGCCCAGGGCCTGGGCATCCACATAATAGTCGTTGTCCCGGTACAGTTTTCGGAATAGTCCGGCGCTTCGGGTCACATCGTCGGCCCCCGCAAAGCCTTCCAGGTCGCCTTGGGGATCCCGGGGCCGGTCCTCCAGCATGCCGAACAGACCCGCAAAGGGCTCCCTGAATGCCCCCAGGCCCGGGTGATCGGGCAGGACATACAATTTCGGCCTGGCGTGCAGTATGTCGGTTTCATCCATCAGGGAAGAAGCGATGATGGCTCCGTAGGGATATTCGGTGGCAGTGACTTCCTTGATCATCGATCCCACAAAGGTGTTTCTCAGCTCCCCGGGAAGTGCGTTGACCAGGTTTTTATCTACCGAGCGGAAGGCATATTCCCTTCCGTCACGGGCCTTGAATTTCAGGGTGGTGGTTTGCCGGCCGCCACCCAGTGCAAAGGGCGTCAACCCGGATTTTGTCGTATCGAGGTTCAGGTAAGGAACCGCCAGGGGAGTTTGCCAGGTATCCCTGTGAAGCGATCCCAGCAATATTCTCTTGAGGCCGCTGGCGTGATAGTCCCCTCCAAGCACCCTTGCAGAGTCGGCCGGAAAAGGGATATTCAGACCAGTAACGGATTTTTCTTCTTCCAGGCAGG
>CBDTYO010000188.1:0-7934 GCA_965364615.1 uncultured Bacteroidia bacterium | reverse complement strand
GGGGCCCAGCTCCACCGGGCTCCACCCTTCGCTTAGAGGTTTAAGTTGCAGCAGCTGGTTGCCGGTTTCTGTCACTTCAATGGTGCCCAGTTCAGCTTCAGCAAAGGCTGCTCCTGTGGGACCAAAAGCATATTCCGTTTCCTGTTCCCCATGCTGCAGAACCAGGGTGCCTGAACCTTCTGCTTTGAGCATGGCTCGGACCACGTAAATTCCTGTTTCACTGGCGTTAAACATCCATTCCAGTCGCACACGGGGATCGACCCAGTTGGTGATTTTGGCCTCATGGCCTGAACCAGTCAGCAAGGCATGGGTGCCATAGCCGGGATTATGTATATCGGCAAAATCTGCCGGCAGTTCGATCTGTCCATCCTTCAGTGAGGGCATGTTGCTTTCTACCTCAAGGGGACCCGTGGTCTTCACAACAATGACCGTGTTGACCGGATCGGGCATGGCACCGGGAAGTGCAATCAGCAGATCCCCTTCTTCGAACCGGGAAGCCAGTGTATGGTCTTTGTCCGCCAAAAAATACACCTCATCCACCTCAGTCTGCAGGGAAGGCACCCTGAGCACCCCATCTTCGGGCCATTGAAACACATGCAGGAAGAGGGTGGTCCCATCCTCTTCCACACGCTGGGTGCATCTTCCCCAGGTGAGCTTGAAAAAGGGACTGGCAGAGGTCCCGTAGATGGATTCGCCGTTGACGTCCATCCACTTCCCCATGGCTTTCAGCCTTTCCACACTGGGTTCGGGGATCAGGCCTTCGGCGGTAGGTCCCACATTGAGCAAAAGATTGCCCCCCTTGCTGGCGATATCCACCAGCATCCTGATCAGGGTCTCACTGGATTTCCAGTTGTGATCGTTGCGCTTGTATCCCCAGCTGGTGTTCATGGTCATGCAAACCTCCCAGTCGTAATCGAGTCCGGTGGGAGGAACATGCTGTTCGGGGGTGGAAAAATCTCCGGGCCAGGGTCGGTAGAGCCGGTTGTTGGTCAGCATGGCCGGGTACTGATCGGCCACTGCCTGCAGCGCCAGGGCTGCTTCCTCGGTCATGCCCCTGGGGGTATCCCACCAGAGAATGTCCAGTCCGCCATAGTTTTCCAGGATCTCTTTCACCTGGGGTACCGCTTTGCCCTCGATGTAATTCATCAGGGAATCGCGCACCAGATCAGGATCCCAATGGGGTTCTCCCTGTTCAATGTTCCAGTAGGTCCCCCCCGGTTCATGCCAGTCCTGGGCCTGGGAGTAGTAAAAACCCAGGCGGATGCCATGCCTGTCACAGGCTTCTGCAAGCTCCTTCAGGGGATCACGCCCGAAAGGAGTAGCATCCACAATGTTGTAGTCACTGGCCCTGGAATCAAACATGGCAAAACCATCGTGATGCTTTGAGGTGATGACAATGTATTTCATCCCTGCCTCCTTGGCCAGTCTGACCCATTGGTCTGCATCGTATTTCACGGGGTTGAAGGTGCTGGCCAGTTGCTCATATTCCTTCACGGGGATTTTGGCCCGGGCCATGATCCATTCACTGATCCCGGGGATCTCCTCCCCTTTCCATTCCCCTGCCGGCTGGGCATATAAGCCCCAGTGTATGAACAGTCCGAACCGGGCCTCCCTCCACCATTCCATCTTCTGGTCCGGATCAGCGCTTTCAGCCTGGGAAGTATTTTCCTGGTTTCCTGTACACGAGAACAGGAGCAGACCAAGAAACATTACCATCAGCAATTTTTTCATGATTTCCATTTTTTTTAGATTTCAGGCAATTGGATTTATATAATTCTGAAGGCATGCTTATGGAGTCAGCCTACAAATCAGCGCAGCTGATTTTAAGCGACGACTAAGCATGCCTTCAGGGTCTAGTCAGTCCACATTGTCGTGCAGATAGCTGTTGTCGGGCCTCAGCTTGGGCCCTCCCTCATCCTCATCCCCTTCATCGGTCAGGCGGTAGCGGGAGACCTCCTGGTTGTCAGAGTGTTTCTGCTGTTCAATGGGGATTTTCTTACGCACGTAGGCGGGCACATTTTCCAATTCCTCGATCTCATCATCCCCGGAACTGCTCAGGTATCCACGTTCCTTCAGCTTCTCATGGGTTTCCCGGAGGTTGCGAACCCTGTCGGCCAGTTTCTTCTCCCTGGTTTCCGGATTTGATTCATCCGACTCCTCCGATTGCTTGGACTGCTCCATCAGGATATATTCCTCCGAATCCTCCTTGTCCTTCACCCCGAAAGCCAGGGAAGCCTGTTTGGGAACCGCATTGGAACGCCCTTCTTTGGATTCGGCATCCTTGCCGGCATCCCGCAAAGGCACAAAGTGTTTCTGCTTTCTTCCCACATATACTTCTGGAATGCTGTTCATCCTGAATCCTGTGGCGATGATGGTCACACTGATTTGTTCTCCCAGCGACTCATCGCTTCCTATGCCCCAGATCAGGGTGGTATCCCGGGAGGTGGCACTGACCACGTAATCGGTAATTTCGCTTACCTCATCCATGGTGATCTCCTCCGATCCGGAAGTTATATTCAGCAGTACGCTCCTGGCCCCTTCGATGTCGTTGTTGTTCAGCAAGGGAGAGGTGAGCGCCTCTTCTATGGCCAGACGCGCCCGCTCTTCGCCCGAGGCAGTGGCCGAACCCATGATGGCCACCCCGCTGTTGTTCATCACCGTTTGCACATCGGCAAAATCCACATTGATGTAGCCATGTACCGTGATAATCTCGGCGATCCCTTTGGCCGCGATGGCCAGAACATCATCGGCTTTTTCAAAGGACTTGCTCACGGTCAGGTTCCCGTAAATTTCCCGCAGCTTTTCATTGTTGATCACCAGCAGCGAATCCACATGATCCTTCAGCTCATTGATGCCGTCGATGGCCTGGTTGATGCGTTCAGGACCTTCAAATCGAAAGGGTATGGTGACTATGGCAACAGTCAGTATCCCCATCTCTTTGGCTGTGCTGGCAATTACAGGCGCTGCGCCGGTTCCGGTTCCCCCACCCATGCCTGCCGTGATAAAGACCATATTGGTATTGCTGGACAATACCTCCTTGATCCTGTCGATGCTTTCCTGGGCAGCCTCCCTTCCGATCGCCGCCTTGCTTCCTGCCCCCCTTCCTTCGGTGAGTTCATCCCCAAGCTGCAGCTTGATGGCCACAGGACTGTTATGAAGGGCCTGGGCATCGGTATTGCATACCACAAAATTAACATCCTGGATCCCCTTCTTGAACATGTGGTTCACCGCATTGCTGCCGCCTCCTCCCACACCTATTACTTTAATTACAGAGGACCGCTCGGGCGGCAAATCGAAATTCATAAGATCTTCCATGGGTTTGGATTTTACTACATTTTCACATCAGTCTCGTCAAAAATATCACTCAAGGTATTCTTCAGGTTTTCCAGAATCCTGCCCCCCTTGATGCCCTTTTTGGCCTTCTTCTCTTCGGTCAGCTCCTCAGACACCTCGGTTTTCTCTTTTTCCTGTGCCTGCTTCATCACCATCTCCTCTTGTTTCTCCTCATAATATTCCAATCCTTTCAACAGGAGTCCCACCGAAGTGGAGAACATGGGTTGATTGATCTCATCGGATGAATCAGCGGCCAGCTTTTCACCCGGGAAACCGATCCTTACATCCATTCCGGTCTTGAATTTGACCAACTGGTTCAGGTGTTTCAGCATGGAACCGCCCCCGGTCAGCACAATGCCGGCACTGAGTTTGTCCATGTAACCCGAATTCTCCAATTCATAGCTGACCGCATCGATGATCTCCTCCATCCGCGACTGGATGATATACGCCAGGCTCCTGAAGCTGATCTCCTTGGGGTCCCTGCCCGAAATCCCGGGAATGGTCACCACCTTATCCTCCTGGGCCAGGTCGCCCAGGGCAGATCCGAACTGGATCTTCAGCGATTCGGCCTGCCTCTGCAATATGGCACACCCTTCTTTGATATCGCGTGTAATGACATTGCCCCCAAATGGGATCACAGCCGTATGGCGGATCACATCGTCGTAGTACACCGCCACATCGGTGGTGCCCCCGCCAATATCCACCAGGGCCACACCTGCTTCCTTTTCATCGTCGGTAAGCACAGCAGCACTGGAAGCAAGAGGCTCCAGGACCAGCTGCTTCACCTCCAGATTCACCCGGTTAATGCATTTTTCAATGTTCCTGGCCGAAGAGATCTGGCCGATGACGATGTGAAAATTGGCTTCGAGGCGCTTCCCGAACATTCCCACCGGATTCTTTACACCCGTCTCGTTATCCACAATATAACTCTGAGGAAGCACATGAATGATTTCCTCTCCCACATCCACTGGAATCTTATACATGTCGTCGATCAGGTGCTGCAGATCTTCCCGGGTAATCTCATCGTCATAGGAATCTCGGTTGATGTAGCCGCGGTTCCTCACCGATTTGATGTGCTGCCCCGCAATGCCCACAAACACCTCACTGAAGGGCAAACCCGATTGCTCGATGGCCTCAGATGAGGTGTTATGGATAGCATTTACGGTCTCTTCGATATTCAATACAACTCCCCGTTTCACCCCTTTGGATGGGGTCTGACTGATGCCCAGGACTTCCAGCTTGCCCTGATCATTCAGTTTGCCCACCAGGCTCACGATCTTGGTTGTACCAATATCAACCGCAGCTACAATTTTTTCTTGTGTTGCCATAGTCTTAACGTTTAGTACATATTACTTGATTGGTGTATTTCAAATTAATGACGCCATAGGTGTTCCACCCATATATGGGTAAACCCTGTTCATACAGCATCTCCAGATTCCTTAGTTTTCTCTCCCACATATCCATGTCCCCGAACAAGATCTGGTGGGCTCCCACCCTGGGAATAAGCTCATATTCCCCCTTCCGGTTCCTGTAAATCTGAACGATCTGATCACTCCAGAAGGGGTGATCTGACACATAGCTGCAGAAGCGGTATATTTCTTCCAGCTGTTCTTCCTGATCTTCCACTCCATCCAGGTAACCTGAAAGGAGCATGATGTGTGGCGTAAACTGCTCCGAAAGCGGCATGGTCCTTCCTTGGGTATCAAGGTAGTAACCGCGGCTTTCCCTGGGCATGATCCTCACCAGAGGAACACGCTGTTCAATCCTGACCTCCAATGTGCCAGTGATATCGGTGCATACTTCGGCCTCCCGGATGTATGCATTGTCCTCCAGGTTTCTTTCCATCCTGCGGGTATTTATTTCACTGATGGGATAACCCTGCAGTTCCATTCCCCCCGCATGGAGCAGGGTCCGTATGTCAGATTCTGTAACAAAACGGTTTTGGACCGTATCGGAAAGGATTATTTCTATGCGCTTGCAAAGGACCTCATCCGCTTCACCGGACACAAATCCCAGAATCACCACAAACCATGCAGCAATTCCGATCCATATCAATATTTTCAATGCCTGTCGCATCATCTTCTTAAAAACCACTCTTTCAGTGGATCTCTAAACTGGTTAATATCTCCCGCACCCATGCTTACCAGTACTTCGGGATTTCGTTCTTTGACCACCCTGAGCAGCTGTTCCCTGGAGATCAGCACCTTCTCAGTTAACTGGATCTTATCCAGAAGCATGGTGGAACTTACCCCCGGAATGGGTTCTTCCCTGGCCGGATAGATCTCCATCAATATCAATTCGTCAAGCATCTCCAGGCTCCTGGCAAACTCGTCGGCAAAATCGCGTGTCCGGGTAAATAAATGGGGCTGAAAGATCCCGGTGATCTTCTTCTGGGGAAACAGTGCTTTTACGGAACCCAGGAAGGCCTTGATGTCGGTAGGGTGGTGGGCATAATCGTCGATGTAGACTGCATTCTCGCGGTGTACCCGAACATCAAATCTACGCTCCACTCCTTTGTATTCTGACAGGGCGAGTGCTATCACTTCAGGAGCCAGACCCAGCTGATGAGCCACAGCCAAAGCGGCCAGGGCATTCTCCACATTCAGTAACCCGGGAATCTGAAGCTTGATGACCGGAAATACCAGGTTGGGGGCCACCACGGTAAAGGCGTATCCCAGGCCAATGGGCTCCATGGCATCCACATGGTAATGAGCTTCTTTGTCATCGACCGAATAGGTAAAACGCTCCACATGGTCAGGCAAGGCAGGATTCAGTCCGAATTTATGGATCAGTTTTCCCTTGTCCCGGATCTGACCGATGTACTTCTCGAAGCTTTGTCGAAGGTTTTCCTCGGTGTGATAAATATCAAGGTGATCCGGATCCATGGAAGAGACCACCCCCACCTCGGGATAGAGGGTGAGGAAGGAACGGTCAAATTCATCGGCTTCAGCCACGATCACCTTGGAGGCCGGATCGAGGTACAGGTTGCTGGAGCTGTTTTTGCTGATCCCTCCCAGGAACGCATTGCAACCCAGGGTAGAGGAATGCAGCACATGGGCCAGCATGGTGGATATGGAGGTCTTGCCGTGGGTACCGGCCACACCGATGCCCCTGCCTGTATTGAAGATCTCACCCAGGGCCACCGATCGTTTAATGACCCGAAAACCCCCTTTGCGGAAGTAGTTAAGTTGCTGGTGTTTTTCCGGAACTGCCGGTGTATATATGACCAGCGTTCTTTCGGGGTTCCTGAATTCTTTGGGTATGAGCTGTGAACGATCCTCAAAATGGATATCGATCCCCTCCCTGCTGAGTTGATCAGTAAGTGGGGTGGATACCCTGTCGTATCCGGCCACAGCCTTCCCCTGGCTTATAAAATAGCGGGCCAGGGCGCTCATCCCAATGCCGCCCACACCTATAAAATAGACACTTTCCAGGTTTGCCCAGATCATTTCTCTTCCATTATTTTAAGCACCTCGGCTGCGATACGCTGCGCTGCATCGGGCAGGCCGAGCTGACTTATATTTGAGGATAATTCTTCTCTCAACTGGTCATTCTCCATGAGCCCCAGCATGAGATCCACCAGCTTTTTCGGAGCTTCTGAATCACTGACCATCAAGGCCGCTTTCTTTTCCACCAGGGCTTCTGCATTATGGGTCTGGTGATCCTCTGCCACATTGGGAGAAGGCACCAGTATGGCCGGTTTTCCCACCAGGCAAAGTTCCGATATACTCAGGGCCCCGGCCCTGGAGACCACCACATCCGCTGCCTCATAAGCCAGGTCCATCCTGGAGATAAAGGGCAATACCCTGATGTTTTTCTTGCCACTGGCTTTTACCTTTTGCTCCACATCATCGTAGTAGAACTTTCCGCACTGCCAAAGCACCTGAAGGTCGTCCCTGTCCATCTTATCCATTCCCTCCAGAAAGCTTTGATTCAGGGTGCGTGCTCCCAGGCTGCCTCCCACCAACAGACATATCTTCTTTCCCTCTTCCAGTCCAAATTCTTCCAAGCTTCGGCTGGGATCTTCCCGGGACAGGATCACCTGTTGACGGACCGGATTGCCCGTTATGACAATTTTTTGGGCTGGAAAATAACGTTCCATCCCTTCGTAAGCCACGCAGACGGTTCTGGCAGACCGGGCCAGCAATCGGTTGGTCACGCCGGCATAGGAATTCTGCTCCTGGATGAGTATGGGAATCCCTTTTCGGGCAGCCGCCCTTAAAATGGGTCCGCTTGCATATCCGCCCACACCTATCGCCACATCCGGATGAAACCGGCGGATGATTTTTCTGGAACGCAACATGCTGATCATCAGTTTATAGAAAAAAGTCAGATTCTTAAATGTTATCCTCCGTTGAAATCCGGCCACCGGCAACCCTTCAATGGAATATCCCGCCTCGGGAACCTTTTCCATCTCCAATTTTCCCAATGCTCCCACGAAGAGGAATTCCGTTCCCGGACTGCTTTCCTTCAAAGCATCGGCAATGGCAATGGCCGGGAATACGTGTCCCCCGGTCCCTCCGCCTCCAATGAGGATGCGATATGCCCTTTGCCTATACATTCACTTCAAATTCGGTCCGTTTCAAATTTTCACCCTCTTC
>CBDTYO010000187.1:0-8003 GCA_965364615.1 uncultured Bacteroidia bacterium | reverse complement strand
TGCGTAGTAGTGTCTCCGCATCCGGTCGACCCGCTCGTCGGTGGCGAGATACATATTGATACCGGATTCATGGCTCGCTTCGGCGAAGTTTTTCTTCAGGGGGATCTTATCGTGAAATTCAAATGGTCCGACCTCTATCGTGCCCATCTTACGGGTGGGGAAATACAGGATCACGGCTTTCTTAACCCAGTCGTTGACCTTCCAGACGCCCTCCATTTTTTCAGCCACCCGCAGAACACCCCTGTCCAGTTGGTCTACAACATCATTAATAGCTTCCTGGATGTCAGTCTCCTTTAGCAGGCTCCTGTCATCCCAGGCGGCTTCAATTTTTTCCTTGAGTTTCATTTTCCAAAAGTAACAACTTTAATGAATCGTGCAGCCAGGTACATGAGCACCAGGGTAAATATGATGGTTGCTCCGGAAGGAATATCCAGGTAATAGGAGAGGATCAGTCCAAGGATGGAAGCGAAGAATCCCAGGATCACCGATCCGATCATGATATGGCTGAAGCGATTTGTAAATAGGTTGGAGATGTTTTGTGGGATGGTCAGCACCGAGAGGACCAGGATGATACCGGCAGTCCGGATGCTCAGTACGATGGTCAAAGCCACCAGTACGATAAGAAGGTAGTTGATGAACATCACCGGGATTCCCCTGACCCTGGCAAATTCCTCATCAAAGGCCACATACAGGATGGGCTTGTAAAATAGAATGAATACGGCCGAAACAGTCAGTGACAGTGCCAGCATCAGCCACAGATCGGTTGACGAAACGGTGATGATGCTCCCAAAGAGGAAGCTCATCAGGTTGGGTGCATATCCCGGAGTGAGGTACACAAAGATGATGCCGATGGCCATACCCAGTGACCACAGAATGGCTATGATGGAATCGTTTCGAAGCACTTTTCGACGGGTCAGGTTTTCTGTGGTCAGGGCCGCCAGCACCGCAACCACCGCTGCACCAGCCAATGGAGGAAATCCCATAAAATACCCGATCCCTACTCCGCCGAAGGAGGCATGGGTAATGCCTCCACTGATAAATACCATGCGTCGTGCCACAATATAGGTTCCTGTAATCCCACAGGCCACCGACATCAGCAGGGCAGCCAGCAGGGCATGTCTGATAAATCCGTATGAGAGAAGCTCCAACAGGTCCATATCAAGGATGAGTATGCTCTTTGAACACCCGGTGCGGCACGGTACCGTGTGTGATGATTTCAATGGGACAATTATACACCTTGAGCTGCTCCTCGCTGCTTTCATTGGAACTGTGATAATGCAAATCCCGATTCACACAGGCTATGGTCTTGATGTAGGGCGAAATGGTTCCTATGTCGTGAGAAACCAGCAAGATGGTCATATCCTCATTCAATGCTTTCAAGAGGCTGTAGAGCTCGGTTTCGAATCGGTTGTCCACGTAAGTGTCGGGTTCGTCCAGAACCAGCAATCTGGGGGAAGAGATGATGGCCCTGGCCAGCATGGTTCGCTGAAATTCCCCGCCAGACAATTCGCCCACCGGTCGTGAATGTAAAGGTTTCATTCCCACCCTTTCCAGGGTTTCCTCCACTTTCATCCGCCTGTCTTTTGCTTTTCGGAATTCTATTTTAATTCCGCGTTCCAGTCCTGAGGCGATGACTTCCCTGACGGTGATGGGAAAGCTTTCATCCACCTGATTGCCCTGTGGAAGGTATCCAATTTCACTTTTCTCCAGGGCGTGTTCAACGGAACCTTTCTGGGGTTTCAGCAATCCAAGAATGGCCTTGATCAAGGTGGTTTTGCCTCCTCCGTTGGGACCAATGATACCAATGAAATCGCGCTCAAATACTTCAAAGGAAACATTAGACAAAACCAGCTGATTGTGGTAAGCAACATCCATGTTTTTTATGCTAACCAGCGGAGTTTTCATGGTCTTTGCGATGTAAATTGATCAGCAATATATAGCATTTGGTCCATCCAACGTGGATCAAGGGGATCAAATTCTATAAGTTCTGCACCAATCTCCCTGGCCAGGACCTCTGCATTTTTACGGTCGAACTGATTCTGGATGAGGATCCTGGTGATCTCTTGATCCCTTGCCAGGTCGGTCATGGCCCTCAGATGTGCCGGGGAGGGACTTTTCCCTTCAGTTTCAAGGGAGTACTGAACCAGTTGGTAATCCCTGGCAAAATAGGTCAATGCCGGATGATAGATCAAGAAATTCCTGTTTTCCAGTCCGTCCAGTTTCAGTTGGATCGCCTCATGCAGTGAATCAAGTGAGGCAGAGAATTTTTCATATCTGAGCGTAAGTTCTTCTTCCTGATCCGGCAACATGGGCAGCAATTCCCGATAAATGTTCCTGGCAATGATCCTCGCATTGGCTACGGATAACCAGATGTGGGGGTCTGTTCCCCCGTGTGAATGTCCATGATGACTCTCATTCTCTTCTTCCATTTCATCGATCAGTTCCACCCCTTTGGAAAGATCGACAATTTTCATTTCGGGATTCACGCTCCTGATTTTATCCATCCAGCTCAGTTCAAAGCCTACATGGCCTATTCTAAAGTAGCTTTCGGATCGCTGAAGTTTTCCCAACTGGGCAACAGTGGGTTCATAGGTGGCTGGACTGGCTCCTGAAGGGATCAGCACATTGACATCCACCAGCTCGCCTGCCAGCTGTTTCAGGAAATATTCCTGGGGAAGGATGCTGACGCTGATAACGGGTTTTTCACCCACCACCCGGGGGGGATGACAGGAGAGGGCCAGGGTGGACAGTAATATGGCCAGGATGCACTGTTTCATTGTTTGGAAGGGCTAAAAATTTGCTTCAGGGGCGTTCCCTTCGGGGGAACCGGATCGTGGCCATGCCCGCCCCAGGGATGACAACTCAGGATTCGCTTTGTTCCCATGATCAGGCCTTTTAGGGGCCCGTGTATTTTAAGGGATTCCAGGGCATATTCCGAGCAGGTGGAGTAGTACCTGCAAGTTTTGGGCAGGGCAGGAGATATGATCCACTGGTAGATTTTAATGGGAATGGCCAGCAGGGTGATCAATAACCAACGGACCCACCTGATCAGGAAGAATCTATTTATTTGATCCCCAAGTTTTCGAATCCATTCCATACCCACTTTCAATGCCAGCAAATTTAGCAATTAATGGAGATTAATTTAGACCATTTCTTAAATGGTTTTCCTATCAATTTTGCGTATTTTCACGGCACATTATTTTAATCTGTAAAAAGAAGACCCACTCATTAAATCAACTCGTAAGTTATGAAAGAAGCAGTTGCCATACTTTGCGCTGGCGGACCGGCCCCGGGAATCAATACTGTAATCAGTTCAGTCACGAAAATATTCAACAAAAACGGTTACAATGTCATTGGCCTGAACGGAGGTTATAAGAGTCTCTTTGCTGATGAACCCGCATTTGAATACCTTGATTTTGAATATGCCGACCAGATATACAGCAGGGGGGGATCTGCCTTGAAAATGAGCCGTTACAAACCCAAGGACGATGAGTTCAAGGTGGATTTTTTCAAGAAGAACAACGTAAAATTGCTGGTGACCATTGGCGGAGACGATACAGCCTCCACCGCCAACCGCCTGGCTAAATTCCTGGCCAAGGAGAAAATGGACGTGAAGAACATCCATGTGCCCAAAACCATTGATAACGACCTTCCCCTGCCGGAAGGAACACCAACATTTGGTTATCATTCTGCCAAGGAGGAAGGTGTGCGCCTTTCTACCACCATTTATGAAGATGCCCGGACCAGTGGTAACTGGTTTGTGGTTAGTGCCATGGGACGGGAGGCCGGCCACCTGGCTTTTGGAATTGGCACTGCCTGTCACTATCCCATGATCATCATTCCTGAGATGTTCAACAAGACCAAGATGACCTTTGATAAGATCACCCGCATGGTGGTGAGCTCCATGGTGAAGCGCCGCATCCTGGGCATAGATTATGGTGTGGCCATGATCAGTGAAGGTGTTTTCCATTTCATGAGTGACGAAGAAATAATCGATACGGGCATCAATTTTACTTACGACGACCATGGTCACCCGGAACTCGGGAACGTAAGTAAATCACACATTTTTAATATGCTTACCCAACAGCACCTGAAAGGTCTGCGAATCAACGTGAAAAGCCGTCCGGAGGAAATTGGATATGAGCTGCGTTGCTGCCGTCCCATTGCCTATGATCTTTCCTATGCCACGCGTCTGGGGCTGGGAGTTTATAGCCTTTTCATCAAGGGGGAAACCGGTTGCATGACCACCATTGATCGGGGTGGCAACATCTCCCCCCTCTATTTAAAGGATGTGGAGGATAAACAAGGCAAGGTAAAGCCCAGGCTGGTAAATATGGAATCGGAAGCGGTACAGGTCATATTCAAAAACAACCTGCACTATATCACCAAAGAGGATTACAGGGCAGCCAAGAAGTATGTGAAGCATCCCGAGGACTATGATTTTTACCGGATACTGGAATGGGATGAGTAGGTCGGTTTCCCTGTGCCATTGCTTTATTTCAATTATTGCTTTATTTTTAAAGAAAAAACCATGGCACAGGTAAACAAGAAAAAGGGAACCATAGGAATATTGACTGGCGGCGGGGATGTACCTGGACTGAATCCGGCCATTCGCGCCGTTACCATTCGTGCCCTTAGGGAAGGCTACCAGGTGATAGGTCTCAGGAAAGGGTGGTCGGGCATCACTGAGATCATCAGAGATAAGAATGCAGATAACACCGAGCATTTCATGATCCTCACTGAGCAGATTGTGAATAAGGCAGGGCGCACAGGTGGAACTTTCCTGCATACTTCCAGGGTAAATCCCAGCAGGATGAGAAAAGATTCAGTGCCCCAGCACCTGAAAGATTCCTACAAGGAGGAGGTGAATGACCTGACTGTGGAAGTATTGAAAAATCTGGATTTTCTGGGCATCGATTTTTTAATTCCCATTGGAGGTGATGACACCTTGAGCTATGGGGTCCGTCTCTACAAGGAGGGATTTAAAGTAATCGCCATCCCGAAAACCATGGATAATGATGTTCCGGGGACTGATTATTGCATTGGCTTCTCTACCTGTGTGACACGAACCATCAATATGACCAATACCCTCAGGACCTCAGCTGGATCTCATGAGCGCATCCTTGTATTGGAGGTCTTTGGCAGGTATGCTGGATTTACCGCCATGCTGCCCACCATGGCAGGGGCCGCTAATCGCTGTGTCATTCCGGAGTACCAGTTCGACATCGATCACTTAACAGAACTGCTGGTGGAGGACCGTGTGCAAAATCCGAGCAATTATTCAGTGGTGTTGGTCTCTGAAGGAGCGACCTTCAAAGGAATGGACAACATGGTATTCAAGGATGGGGAAAAGGATGCTTATGGGCACGCAAAACTTGGTGGAATTGGGAATGCAGTATCGGATCTGATCAAAAAGGAGTCGGCGAAGTTCAATAACGGCACAGCCATCAATATCATCAATCAACATCTGGGGTACCTGGTGCGGGGCGGTGATCCTGACGCCATTGACTCCATCGTTCCCATGGCATATGGGAACCTGGCTCTGGATCTGATTCTGAAGGGCATACATGGCAGGTTGGTGGTATTGCGCAACGGCCGTTACGACAATGCCCCCATAGATGTTGTCACTAGCAGCAAGAAGCTGGTGGATGTGAAGAAGCATTACAACACCGAAAGACTCAGACCCCACTTTAAAAGCTTTGAATTCCAGCCCTTGTTTATCATGAGTGGGTCATAGGATCTAAGGGGCAGCTGTTATTCCATATACACCCATGCAGTTTCGATGACTTGCTCACGGACACTGCCCAGGGCATTCAGGGCTGATCTCAGGGATTCATGTGAACTGGAGGTTACCAGGTTGAAGTTATATGGTCCGGCAATGATCCTCCCGTCATAGCCCTGATTTTTCATTTCAGTTGAGTAGTCGTTTGCATAGGAAGAATTCTTAAATGCACCCACAATGATGTGGACTTTCGATTGTGTAGCATTTTCACAGTCTGAAAGTTTCAGCAGTGCGTCATCTGCCTGCTTTTGCGCAAGTGCCAGTTGGTCCTTTAAATCCTTGGACGCTTCGACCTCCGTTTTTAAAGCTTGGTTTTCTGCAAGCAAAGCATCGATCTCGTCCTGGGTCATGGAAGATTTCTGGAACAAACTGCAGGATGAAACGATCAATCCGAGTAAAACAATTCCTATCAGATTCTTCATAAGGCTTACATTTTGGTGATCACGATTAAAGATACGTAAAATCCTACAAGCAAAATTTGACCGGCTAAGGGAGTTGTTAATAAGCTATACAATTGATAATCAAGTTTATAATTGAATTTATCTTATTTTTGTGTATGATAAGTCCTTTCCCGGATATGGTGATGCAGGCGGCCAGGGAGTATTTGTGGCTCCTGAGCAAAGGGTATCCACAAAAAGCCTCCCTGAAAATGGTGGGAGATAAATTCATGTTATCCGGGGAGATGCGGCAGGTGCTATACAGGGGCATTGCCGCCGAACAGTCAGCAAGGACACGGCAGGAAAAGATTGGAACTGTATGTGAGGGCGATCATATCCTGGTTGATACTTACAACGTGCTTTTTACTGTCAGTAATTACCTCCTGGGGAAACACTTGTTTTTATGCAACGATGGGATGCTCCGGGATGCTGGAGAGATGCGGGGCAGAATAGTGAACAAAGCACAATTTTCAAGATCGGTTTCCCTGATGCTTGAGTTGCTTCAGGGGTGGCCGGGGGTCACCATCATTCATTACCTGGATGAGCCCGTATCATTCAGCGGCCGGCTGGCCATGGAATTAAATAAAGATATGGCCCGGATGGGGATCAAAGGTGAGGCACTTGCAGTTAAATCTCCTGACCGGAGGCTGATGGATGAAAAGAGCGATGGCATTTGTACCAGCGACAGTGCCATTATCGATCACTACCATGGAAAGATCATCGATCTTCCCCATATGCTGTTAAAGAAATACTTCCAACCGGATTTCCCCTTACTCATTCAACCTTAGATTCTCTGGGGAGATATAGCCAAGTGCTGATGGGGAAGTGGTCGGAGTAATCAATTTTGGTCCGGCTGAATTCATAGGGAAAAAACGCCTCATCATGCATGATGTAGTCGATGCGGAAGGAGGGAAGCTCCCCACTGTAGGTGTTCCCAAAACCCCTGCCGGCCTTTCGAAAGGCATCGACAATCCCTTTTCGGATTTTCCTGTAGGCATAGGATTGGGGCGTATCATTGAAGTCTCCCATCACTACGACCGGATGAGGAGAATCTCTGATGTAGTTGGCAATGACCTGTGCTTGCTCTGCCCTCAGGGCAAAGGCGGTTTTCAGCCTGGACCCTATGGCCCTGATCTCGAGCATCTGCTCATTGCTGTATTTCAAACGGGCCGTATCCATAAAGGCATAGTCATCCCTGTCAAATCTGATGGATTGCAAATGGACATTGAATACCCTGATGGTATCCGTCTGAAACAGGATATCGGTGTACATGGCTGCATTGAAGGAGGAATTGAAAGGGATCCGGCTGTTCTTGATAATGGGATATTTACTGAAAGTAGCAATCCCAAATCCCTGCCGGTTGGTTGGATCGTTGGTGAAATACACAGCACTCTGGGGAAGAAACCGGAGTTGTCCAGAGATGTCTTTGTGGGTTTCCCCGCGCTTTGAGGAGGTATAATACTCCTGAATACATACAAGGTCGGGGTCCTGTTTCTTAAGGAAATCAAAAATTTCCTGCTTGGCCCCAGGATCCTTGGTCCACCTGTATACATCAAAGCCTCTGACATTGTAAGAAAGGGCCTTAAGCATTCTGTCCGGAGCAGCATCTTCGGGTACAATGGTTTTATTAATATGGATGGGAATTAGATTATTCAGTGGATTCCACCCCAATAAAACCACTGCCAAAGACAGAAATACCTCTTTTCTCCATCGTATGAGCCAGAAAATGATGAAAATCAGGTTCAATAATAGGATATATGGATAGGCAAGGCCAAAAAGGGCAG
>CBDTYO010000186.1:0-8012 GCA_965364615.1 uncultured Bacteroidia bacterium | reverse complement strand
ATGTCGCTGGAGGCCAATATTTTTACAAGGGAAAAGAAATATGTGCCTGCCAAAAAAGCCTATCTCAATGCACTTGAACTTTCTGAGGAAGCTGGTCTGATTACCAATGAAATTGATCTTCACCGGGAACTGGCCGAAGTATATCACCAGGTGGGGGACAACGAGCAGGCATATGAGCATTTTCTCCGTCATACTGCATTGAAAGATTCTCTGTTTAATGTGGAAAAGATCAATGAAATTGCCAATATCGAATTTACTTACCAGGTGGACAAGCAGGCCCGGCTGGATTCCCTGGAACAGGTGCAGGCCGAGCAGCTCAGGCTGGAAGAGGAGGCGGAGGCCAAGTACCTGGCAAGCCGAAGAAATGCACTGGAATTCAGTGGAATAGCCTTCTTTGCCTTGATCATCTTCCTGTTCATCCTGATGAACCGGAGGCTGCAGATGAGCGATAAGGTGTTGAACCTGCTGATCTTTATTTTCTTCCTCATCATTTTTGAAGCCTCCCTGGTGGCCTTTGACCCCCTGATCGACCGGTGGAGCCAGGGAGAGGTGGCTGTGAAGGTGGTATTTAACAGTGTGCTGGCCTTTGGCATATTTTCTGGCCACCACTTCCTGGAAGGGCATATGAACCGGATGATCCGCAGGAAATGATCAAAGGTGTTCAAACTTCCCCCCTGTCCGGGTGGATCAGCCGGCAACATCCATGGCATATTTCAGGAACATTTGAACAATCACTCCCTGTGGGTGTATCTCTCTATGCAGTCTTGCCTTCAAGCTAAATATGAAACACGTAGAAAAAACCTTGACCTATAAGGACCGGATCGTTTTCGGAAAGCAATCCATGCCCTATTTCGACAGGGTTCCCAAAACCTATTTTGAGAATGAAGCCTGCTTTGTGTTCGTCAACGAGGGGGAGGTTTCTGTTCGCTCACAGAATGATTACATGCGCTTAGACAGGAACCACGCCATCCTGGCCAAGTGTCTGAATTATTTTTTTGAAACAGATGAAAAGCAAAGGGAAAGCAGCGAGGGAGTAGAGGTCATTGCTGTGATCCTTTATCCTTCGCTGGTGGAGGAAATCTTTGATTTCGACCTTTCCCAGTCTGGCTATGCCCTTGAATATAACATTAAACAGGTGGAGGTCGATCGGCTGCTGGCCAATTTCAGGGAGAGCATCAGCATCCTGCTGGATCATCCGGAACTGGCCGATGAGGGCATGATCCGGACAAAACTGAAGGAATTCGTTCTGCTGGTGTCTAAATCTCAAAAAGCACCATCCCAACTGGACTTTCTGGCCGCCCTCTTCAAACCACTGAATATTGAATTCAAATCCACGATCCGGCACAATATGTACAGCAATCTGACCCTCGATGAACTGGCCAGGCTTTGCCACCTGAGCACCTCTTCCTTCAAAAGAAAATTCAGGGAGCTGTATGATGCAAGCCCCAAGAAATATATTGCTCAGAAGAAGGTGGAAAGAGCAGCTTCCCTGCTTAAGAAAGAAGGTTCACGGGTGTCCGATATTGCCTACGAGGTCGGATTTGAATCCCTGGCCACATTTCACCGGAATTTTACGGCCGTTTACGGAAAATCCCCTTCAGAATACCGCCTGAGCTAAAATGAGAAGTCTTTGGGCTAAAACAATATTTTAAGTTGCCTTCTTCTCCGGATCTTTGCAAGTACAAACCAAAAGATGTCGATGATGAATAAAAGTATTTTAATTACCGGGGCCAATTCGGGATTGGGAAAAGAGTCGGCCCGTCAGCTTGCCCTGATGGATGGAACCGAAAAAATCTATCTGGCATGCAGAAATCTGAGCAAAGCCCGGGAGGCAAAACTGTCTCTCGAGAAATCTACGGGAAGGTCCATATTTGACATTGTCATCATGGATGTGTCGGATCCCGATTCGGTGCGGAACGCAGTAAAGGATTTGGCCGATCCCGTGGATGCCCTGATCATGAATGCAGGGGGGATGGGGGGCAAAAACCCGCTGAAACAGACTTCCAACGGGGTCACCTCTTTGTTCGCCAGCAACGTGCTGGGGCATGTGGTCTTGCTGAATGAGCTCATCAAAGCCAAGAAGCTGAACAAGGTGGCGCTCTACGCCGGGTCAGAAGGAGCCCGGGGAGTCGAAGAAATGGGTATGAAGCGTCCCGACCTGCCTACTTCATCTGCAGATGAATTTGCAGCCATCATAGACGGATCCTTTTTTGAAGGCGATACTGATCCCATGCAGGCTTACGGGTATGTAAAATATACGGCTGCCCTGTGGATGTCGTCCGAAGCGAGGAAAAATCCGGACCTGAGAATCATCACCATGAGTCCCGGGTTTACCAGCGGTACGGCAGTCATGAATGACCTCCCGGCAGCGAAACGATTCATGTTCAAATACTTCATGATCCCCATCGTGGCGCCACTCAAGGGACTGGTCCATAAGGTGGAAAAGGGGGCCAGGAGATTTGTGGATGGCATCAACGATGAAAGCTTCCAAAGTGGTGTTTTCTATGCCAGCAAAGCCAATAAGCTGGTGGGACCGGTCATTGATCAGTCTGCCCTGTTCGAAGATCTAAAGAGCACGGCCATCCAGGACAATGCCCACGAGGCGATCCGGCGATTTGTCCCATAGCCGGGACATGCATCCCTGGTTCTTCCGAAAGGCTTCAGCCTCTCTTTCAACCTGAAAAACCACAGCTCCTGCCCGGCAGGCTGTGGTTTCTGTGTGATGGAATAACTTGTTCATTCAGGCAGGTTGACACGTGTCCCCCTGGGTTGTATATTGCATATAACCAATTCCAAATTACATGCAAACCAATCCCAAACCAACGCCAGGATCTAAGTTCAAGAGAGTCCTAATCATTGCAGCCCTCGGCCTGCTCGGATGGGCTTTATGCGGAGCGATCATGTTTGTCGGCATGTCGCTGATGCCCATGCGCACCACCCTCATCGTGCATGCCATAGGTGCGCCCGTAATATTTACATTGATATCTTTGCTGTACTTCAAAAGATTCGGATTCACGACCCCCCTGCAAACAGGGATCATCTTTTTACTGATCGTTGTCTTTGTGGATTTCTTCCTGGTGGCGCTGGTCATCAATAAGAGCCTGGAGATGTTTCAAAGCCCGCTGGGAACCTGGATCCCCTTTGGCCTGATCTTCCTGTCTACCTATGTCACCGGATCAATGGCAGAGAAGCGGAGTAGTAAGAATATCAGTGGGTAAAATGCACCCCGATTCGGGTCATTTATCAATTACCATCCTGGAAAATTGGCATTTCACGCGCAGGAGAAATAACTTGTACCTTTGAGAGAATCTCAATTTTTACACAGTCTAAAACCCGTGTATATGGAAGTGAATGTATTTGAAAGCAAGGCGGCCATGGGCGCAGCAGCTGCCGCGAAAGGAGCGCAATTCATCACAAAGGCCCTGGAGGAGAAGGGCAGGGCCCGCATCATCCTCGCCACCGGGGCCTCCCAGTTTGAGATGCTCTCTGAGCTTGTGAAGGCTGACCTTGACTGGTCGAAGGTGGCGGTCTTTCACCTGGATGAATATATTGGCCTTCCGGAAACCCATCCGGCCTCGTTCCGGAAATATCTGAAGGAGCGTTTTGTGTCGGTGGTCAAGCCGGCTGCCTTTCATGCCATCAACGGGGAAACCGATCCGCAAAAAGAGTGCACGAGACTCGGAGCCCTCATCATGCAAGGGGAAATAGATGTGGCCTTTGTGGGGATCGGAGAGAACGCCCACCTGGCCTTCAACGATCCTCCGGCCGATTTTGACACCGACGAGCCCTATCTCGTGGTGGACCTGGACCTGGCCTGTCGCCGGCAGCAGCTGGGAGAGGGCTGGTTCCCTTCCCTGGAGGCAGTGCCTGAGAAGGCCATCAGCATGTCGGTGAAACAGATCATGAAATCCAAATCCATCATCTGTACCGTGCCCGATGAAAGGAAGGCAACGGCAGTGCAAAAGACCCTGGAAGGAACGGTCGTCCCGGAAGTGCCGGCCAGCATTTTGCAAAACCATCCACACGCCTGGATCTGCCTGGACCAGGGATCGGCCTCGTTGCTCCGGCAGAAGTGATAAGGTTGCTTATTTTATGGCCCTGTTGGATGATGATCCCGGGATTAGAGTCCTGCTCTGGCCTTGGGTTCCATTATTCTGGCGGGCACTTTTCCAGGCTTTGTTCTTCTTAAACCTTTGCCTTCTCTGGTAATTATTGAATGACAGGTAGAAGGCAGCCCAAAGAACCAGGAGGATGATGGGCAGCACGGTGTAATTGACCAGGTAAAAACCCGAAAACGTAGCAATACAATAGGATGAGGGATCTTTTTGATCAAAAAAGACGGTGATCTCCCGGCCGGGATCATATTCATAATTGAGGGGCCCATGGGCTTTGTATATCTGGCCGTTGACCAGGAATTCGATCTCACTGGCATACCCATATTCAGTCTCTTTGCCCAGGACCTTCTGGGTGAGGGCCGTCATTTGGGTGACCGTCCCCCGGGCTTTTGTCCCCGTGGTAAGCAATTTCCAGTGACGTCCTACCGGAAGGAGCAGGATGAGGACACAGATGGCCCGGAAGGCCCATTGGCTGATGCTATACACTTTCATGCCGTGCCTGATGAAGGTAGCGAATGGTTTCCATGCTTCCCATATTTTATGTAACACATTTTACGCAACATTTATTATAAATCATAGCTCCCCAGGAAACAAATCCTTAAATTCACTCTTTGTTGAAACCCATACAAAACCATGCCATGAAAAAAACAGGAATGATTGCAGCACTTTCCCTGGTGCTGGGTATGACCACTTCGGTCCTGAACGCGATCGATCCCACGGATACCAGGCTCATGGAACAACCGGCCATCAGCCAGGACCATATTGCCTTTATTTATGCCAACGACCTTTGGGTGGCCCGGGAAGATGGCACCCAGCCCAGGCGGCTGACCGTGGACGAAGGCGTGGAATCGAGACCCGTTTTTTCTCCCGATGGCAAAATCATCGCTTTCAGCGCCCAATACGACGGGAATACAGATGTGTTTACGGTTCCCGTGGAAGGCGGGGTTCCACAAAGGTTAACCTGGCATCCTTCCGCAGACTTGGTGGAAGGTTTTACCCCAGATGGCAAGGCTGTGCTTTTTATTTCCCAGCGCAGCACCCATACGGGCCATTTCACCCAGTTATTTACGGTATCCTTGCAGGGGGGATTTCCTGAAAAACTGGTGATTCCCAATGCCTACCACAGCTGTTATTCCCCCGATGGGACCCACATGGCCTATACCCCCGTAAGGGAGGTATTCAGGGAGTGGAAGAACTACCGGGGAGGCACCATGTCCAGGATATGGATCTTTTCCTTCGGCGATTATTCCAAGACCGAGATCCCCAGGCCGGAAGGCGGTTGCAACGACATCGATCCCATGTGGATCGGGGAGCTCATTTATTTTCTGAGCGACCGCAACGGGGAGTTCAACCTCTTCTCCTATGATGTGGGGAACGGCGAGGTGAAGCAGCTAACCAATTTCGAGGATTTTCCCATCATCAGTGCTTCCCACCATGGAGGGAAGATCATATTTGAACAGGCCGGTTACCTGCATACCTTTGATACAGGCAGCGCTTCGACCAGCAAACTCACAGTGGGCATTGCCACCGACCTGCTGGAGCTTCGTCCCCGCTATGTGGAAGGGGACGAGTATGTCAGATCCGCCCACATTTCCCCTTCGGGAGCAAGGGCAGTATTTGATATCCGGGGAGAGATCTTCACCCTTCCGGCCGAAAAGGGAGATCCCAGGAACCTGACCGCCACCACAGGCATTCATGAAAAAGAGCCGGCCTGGTCGCCCGATGGCAAGCAGATCGCCTTCCTTTCCGATGCTTCCGGCGAATATCAATTGCACATCCTGTCACAGGACGGGAGGGGAGAGGCCAGGGCCATCCCCCTGACTGGTACAGGTTTTTATTCCGATCTGAACTGGTCGCCCGATGGCAAAAAGATCACCTACGTGGACAACGGCAGGAATTTCTACATCCTGGATATGACTTCGGGCAGCATTCAGAAGATCGATTCCGATGAATTGTACAGGCCGGGAGCTTTCAGGGGCTTTCACGGCGACTGGGCCTCCGATTCCAAATGGCTCACCTATACCAAACTGACCGCCACCAACTTTAGCCAGGTCTTCCTCTACTCGGTAGAGGCCCACCGGTCTTATCCCCTTTCGGATGGCATGAGCGATGCGGCAGATCCCGTTTTTGACCGGGGAGGCAAGTACATTTATTTCTTTGCCTCCACCGACGCAGGTCCCGTGGTCAATTGGTTCGACATGTCCAACGCCGACATGCAGATGACACGGAATATTTACCTGGTGACTCTTCAGAAGGAAACCCTCTCCCCCTTTGCAAAAGAAAGCGACGAAGAGGGGGAAGAAGCAGAGAATGGAGAAAATGGCGAAGACAGCGACCAGGAGGACCAGGGTGAGGCCAAAAAATCCAAAAAGAAAAAGGCCAGTGAGGAGGAGGAGATGAAAGAAGAAGTGCAGGCCCTGAAGATCGACCTGGAGGACATCATGCTGCGGATCATTGCGGTCCCGTTGGATGCCGGTGATTACTCGGGCCTGGGATCCCACAAGGAAAACCAGATTCTCTACCTGGCAAGGAGCGAAGGCAAGACCACCCTGCATGCTTACGACCTGGAGGAAAGAAAAGACGAGGAGGTGACCGAGTTGAATGCCTACATGCTGTCTGCCGATGGTAAAAAGATGCTCTACCGCAAGGGACAGACCTGGGGCATTGCCGATGCAGGCAAGAAACCCGAGGCCGGGAAGGGCATGCTGGACCTGAAAGGTGCAGAGATCCGCATCGATCCATTGAGCGAGTGGCCCCAGATCTTCGACGAGGCCTGGCGCATCAACCGCGATTACTTCTACGATCCGGGCATGCACGGCGCCGATTGGAAAGCCATGAAAGAGAAATACGCCAGGTTCCTGCCCGACCTCTCTTGCCGGGCCGACCTGAACAAGGTGGTCATGTGGATGTGCAGCGAGCTGGCTGTGGGCCATCACCGGACCGGGGGAGGCGATCGGCTGGGTGAGCCCGAAAGTGTTCCGGGAGGATTGCTCGGGGCCGATTTCGAGGTCGCAAACAACCGTTACCGCATCGTCAAGATCTTTGAAGGATTGAACTGGAACCCCGATCTGCGTTCCCCCCTGACCGAACCCGGACTGAATGTGGAGGTGGGAGAGTACCTGCTGGCCGTGAACGGGAAGGAGCTGACTGCGGCCACCAACCTGTATGAGCCTTTTGAAAACACCTCCGGAAAGATCGTGGACCTGAAGGTGGGTCCCAATCCAGATGGCTCCGGGGCCAGGGAGATCCAGGTGGTCCCCATTGCCAGTGAATATGCCCTGAGGAACCGCGACTGGGTGGAAGGCAACCTGAAAAAAGTACATGAAGCCACCGGCGGACAGGTGGCCTATGTGTATGTGCCCAACACCACCACGGCCGGACATACCTATTTCAAGCGCTATTTCTTTCCCCAGGCCGACAAGAAGGCCCTCATCCTGGATGAACGGTACAATGGCGGCGGATCGCTGGCCGATTACTACATCGACATCCTGCTCAGGCCCTACCAGTCGCACTGGAACATGCGTTACACCAACGATTTCAAATCGCCCAGTGCTTCCATCCAGGGTCCCAAGGTGATGCTGATCGATGAGAATGCCGGTTCAGGCGGCGACATGCTTCCCTTCATGTTCCGCAAGTTCAAGGTAGGCAAACTGGTGGGCAAGACCACCTGGGGCGGACTGGTGGGAACCCTGGGTTTCCCCGAGCTGATGGACGGGGGTTTTGTCACGGCGCCCAATGTGGCCATCTGGACCGAGGACGGATTCATCATCGAGAACGTGGGCGTGCATCCCGACATCGAGGTGGAACAGACCCCGTCCGACTTGATCAAAGGACGCGATCCCCAGCTGGAAAAAGCCATCGAGGTGGTGATGGAAGAGCTCAGGGAGAATCCTCCCA
>CBDTYO010000185.1:0-8016 GCA_965364615.1 uncultured Bacteroidia bacterium | reverse complement strand
TTTCGAGACCGCCCCGTTCGACCACTCCGGCATCTCTCCGGGGCTGCTGCAAAAGTAGTACTTTCAATTGAACTTTGCTCTTGTGGCACAGAAATTGCATTTTTGGAGAATCGTATTCCATTCTACTCACCAAACCTCAACAAGATGAAAACCACAGGCCTGGTTCTGCTATCACTCATGATCTCCTTGTCCGCCCACTGTCAGGACACAAAAGACTATTCAGTAAAGAGAAACGAAATCAATCTGGGTTACTTCAATGCCTTTAACCTAAGCTCCATCGGAGAGCTGGGGGTGGGGTATAAACGCATCAGTGAAAAAGGTGCATTTCGGATCGGTTTGGGAACAGATATATGGTCAAGTAAAACCGAATACGAAGACTATGAAACAAAGATTTCAGGCTACAAATTAAGCCCCCGGATGGGCTATGAATTCCACCAGTGGTACAACCGAATCCGGTTGAATTATGGCATCGATGTGGTAGGCAGCTTTGGGAGCAGTAACTACGAGAACCTCTATAATGATCCAGCTGAAAACTACACCCGGAATTCCAAAAGCCTTTCCGCCGGTATCAGGCCCCTGTTGGGTTTGACCGTGTATCTGAACCCATCCATTTCCATATCCACAGAAACATACATGGATATTGCTTTTAACAGAAGTTCAACAGAATGGTCCCATGGTGGTAGTCCGAGCATGGAAGAAAGTCGTGGGATGAATGTTGGCCTGGGGCCCCTGGGCATAATCGCGGTGAACTTCCATTTCTGATATGACTGCTCCCGGCAAAATCAAGATGGTACTGGTCAATGCTGTGATTCTGACCTTAAGTACAATGGTGCATGGCCAGGTACATTCTGCGGAGAAAATTCGTGGCGATGAGTCGGTGATTTCAACCACCATCCATCCCAGGTGCCTGAAACTGCCTGAGCGATCGGAGCAAGCCCTGGAAGGAACTGAATTTGTCAGTCAGGTTGCTTCCCTGAGCACTGCAGACCGGGAAATGGCGGTTATCCGAGAAGTGTTGTCAGGAAATGTACCCTCCTTCTCCCGGAAAATGAAATGGCTGACGATCTCAGAAACTTTGAATGACAAAAGCCATGAACTGGAGATAGCAGTTGCAGGCGATTACATGGCCATCGGATCGGATCAGGATTATATCTACATCCCCATGACGCCCGGTACCGCACAAATATTGGCAGATACCCTGCACTGTATCCTGCCTACGAAAAAAATCGTTGATATCATCTATGGCGAAGCAAACCATACACTTACCCCTCAACCCATTCCACCTTCAGACAGCATGACCACCGTACCTGTATTCCATCAGCATACAGATTCAATCAAACAACAAATCCTTCGAAAGAACCTGATCAGATCCCCTGTTGATCTTGTAGCAGGACACAAAAAGGACATTATCATCTCCAATAAAATCCACAGTTCCGAAAATACCTCCAACAGGGTGGTAATCTATGGCTGGCACAGGGATCAGGATAGTCCCATTCAGCCGGTCTTCAGCGGACATGGCGAGACTTATGCAGATTATTCTCATGGGGTGCGATTGATTTCAAAATCAGCCGTGCTGGATGGAGAACCCATAGACCTGGATCCTATCCTGCTGGATCCCCTCCTATCCGGAATTATCAGTGACGAGGGCAGAATAGGCAAGCCATACTACCCGAAAAAGTAACTGATCCATCCCGGGCGAAACCGAAAAAGCCTATATTTGGGCTCCACCAATTGGCTGAACAATGAGTCGTGTATCTCTTTTGGGATTGTTTGTATGCATCTGGGTGTTTGCAGGGTCATGTAATTCCCCCGGTCCCGTGATTACGGATGAAGCCGCTTATGTCAAAAGCATGGAACAATGGCACCAACAGCGGCTGGAAAGACTGAAAGACAAGAACGGCTGGCTGAGCCTGGCAGGCCTGTTCTGGCTTGAACCGGGCGAAAACACTTTTGGATCGGATTCTTCCAATAAAATCATTTTCCCTGAAAAGGCCGATGCCTTTGGCGGGACGCTCATTCTGGAAGACAGCACAGTTACCCTGAAAGTGGCCGAAGGGGTGCAAATCACCACCAACGATTCCCTGGTGACCGAGTTGGTGTTGAAGAACGATTATGAGGACGAGACCACCCGTTTGCAGCAGGGCGACCTGAACTGGTATATCGTGAAACGCGGGGATCGCTACGGGATCCGTCTCCGCGACCATAAACATCCCCGCC
This sequence comes from uncultured Bacteroidia bacterium, assembly GCA_965364615.1. GTDB lineage: Bacteria > Bacteroidota > Bacteroidia > Bacteroidales. Next base: position 5,799 of record CBDTYO010000185.1, on the reverse strand, counting down.
TCGACCTGCTCGATCACATTCCTGCCTATCCCATCCAGCCCGGCTATGTGGTGGAAGCCACCCTGGAACCTTTCGACAGTCCCCGCACCATGACTGTGGCTACTCCCCTGGAGGGATTTACAGAATCCTACCAGGTCCCTGGCATCCTGAAATTCAGGCTCAGGGGGAAAGATCTGGAGCTATATCCCTTCATCTCCGGCAGTGGATATTTTCTGGTCATCGCTGATGAGACCACTGCATATGAAACTTATGGAGCAGGAAGGTTTATGTATGCCATGCCAGATTCCACGGGCAGGATCCTACTTGACTTCAACAAAGCTTACAACCCACCCTGCGCCTTCAGTCCCTTTGCCACCTGTCCCATGCCACCCAGGGAAAACATCCTGGATGTGGCCATTGAAGCCGGTGAAAAAACAGTACACCTGGAATAAGCATTTTGTCCGGTTTTTCGCCTTAACTATTGCGCCCGGCCCGCTAATAGCTTATATTGCTATATAGCTTTGTTTTTATGAGTGGCCCTACCATCACGAAAATCGAGATTATCAAACTGAACATTCCCTACAAGGAGCCTTTCGTGATCTCCTTGGGAGTGATCCCGGAAGCTACTAACGTGGTGATCAGGATATACACTTCCACAGGTCTGACCGGAACCGGTGAATGTGCTCCTTTTGTATACATAGTCGGGGAAACCCAGGAAACTGTCTTTGAACTGTCCAAGCAGGTGGGCCGGCTTTTGCTGGGGAAAAATCCCTTTGCCATTGAAGCGCGTCTTCAGGAAATTGACCGGGCCGTCCAGGGAAACCCCACCATGAAGAGCGCTTTTGACATGGCCCTGTATGATCTGCTTGCCCTGAAATCAGGGATGCCTCTCTATCAGCTGTTGGGAGGAAGCAATAACAGGGAGATCCATACGGACATGACCATTAGCATCGGTCCGGCCGAAAAGGTGGCAAAGGATGCACGAAACTTTCAGAAAGAAGGATTCCCGGCCATCAAAGTGAAACTGGGGACCACGCTAGAAGAGGATCTGGAGCGGATCAGGGCCATCCGGCAGGCGGTGGGTCCCGATTATCCCATCCGGATCGATGCCAACCAGGGATGGGACCCCATGACGGCCATCGCAACCCTGAAGGCACTGGAGCCATACCACATCGAACATTGCGAGGAACCCATTGCACACTGGAACAGCCGCGATCTGGTGAAGGTGCGGGACAGCAGTCCCATTCCCATCATGGCTGATGAATCAGTATTTGATCATCACGACGCCTTCAGGCTCGCCAGCATGGGCGCCTGCGATTATTTCAATATCAAATTTTCCAAATCCGGGGGAATTCATAAGGCCCTGAAGATTGTGGCAGTGGCAGAATCGGCCGGCATCAAGTGCCAGGTAGGGTGCATGTCCGAATCACGCTTTGCCCTTACAGCCCTGATGCATTTTGTCCTGTCCAGGGAAAGCATTGTCCACTACGACATGGATTCCTCCCTGATGCTGGATGCAGATCCGGTTACAGGAGGAATAGAATACCAGGGAAGTGGTTTGTGGAGCCTGAAGGACCGGCCCGGAATCGGGGCTGAATTTGATGAAAACTACCTGGAAACCATGGAGAAAGTCAAACTTGAATGAGTTAAACAAACAAGATATGGCATCCCTTGCCCAGCACCACATCATGGAAGGCAGACCAGGCACCACAGTGATCCTGGATGGGATGAAGTATTTATATTTTGCAGGAACCAGCTATTTCCAGTTACACACCCATCGCAATGTGATCCAGTCAGCCGTGGATGCCACGCACAAATTCGGAATGGGCAGTGCCACCACGCGTCAAATGTCCGGTACCACGCCCCTGCTAAAACAGGTGGAAGATAAACTGGCCAGCTATTTTAATACGGAAGATGCGGTATACCTGCCCTCTGGATACCTGAGCAGCCTGGCCGGAATGAAGGCCCTGGATGAGCTGGGCTTATATGATGCCATTTTCCTGGATGATGGCTCTCATTACAGCCTGCTGCAAGGGGCTACAGCTACCGGGAAACCCGTAATACCTTTTCGGAACAGGGATCTGAAAGACCTCGAATCAAAAATATCCGCTCATCTGGATTCGGATCAGCATCCACTGATCGCTACGGACGGACTTTTCCCGGTGATCGCCCAATTGGCCCCGGTGGTGGATTACCAGGACCTGGCTAAAAAATACCAGGGTGCGGTCTGGGTGGATGACGCCCATGGGGTGGGAATCTTAGGAGCACATGGCCGGGGTACCTGTGAGGCTCTGGGAGCAAGGTCGGACAGGATCTACCTGGGTGCTACCCTTTCCAAAGCTTTTGGATCCTATGGAGGCATCATTGTGGGCCCGGGCCCATTTATCAATCAGGTTCGCGAGGGCAGTGTCATGACTGGCTCCAACTCGCCGTTAAACGCTGCCGTGGCAGCGGGCATTGCAGGCCTGCAGCTGGTGCAGGACAATCCCAGTATGAGAAAAAAATTGTGGACCAATGCACGCTACCTGAGTGAGAACCTGGGACAGCTGGGAATCACTTCTGAATCCAAGTACATTCCCGAAATGCACGGAACCATTCCCATTGCCTCCTTCTCCCATGGGAATGCTGAAACCATGAAGTCGATCCACAACTACCTCATGGAACAGGGAATCTACATCCAACATACCGATTACAAAGGGGCCAAACCGGGTGGAGTGCTTAGAATCGTGGTCACCTCGGCCCACAAAAAGGTAGAAATTGTCCGGCTCACTTCCGCCCTCAAGGAAGCCTTCCACCGTTATGGTTCATGATGCGGCCCAAGGGCTCAGGCAATTGCCCCAAGCAAAAGATAGAGCAGGGTGGTGATGGTGCCTGCCAGCAGGGCATAGGGCAATTGGGTCTTCACATGATCGATGTGATCGGAAGCTGAAGCCATGGAGGAAATAATGGTGGTATCTGAAATGGGGGAACAATGGTCTCCGAAAACCCCTCCCCCCATGGTGGCTGCTACCACCAGGAACAGGTTGGATCCGTGCAGCTCTGCCATGGGTATGGCAATGGAGATCATGATGGCGAAGGTACCCCATGAGGTTCCCGTGGAGAAAGCGATGAAGGAAGAAAGGATAAATACAATGGCGGGCAGCAGGGCGGGCGACAGCCAGCCTTCGGTAATCCCGGCCACATATTCCCCGGTCCCCAGGCTGTTGCATACATGAGAAATGGAAAAGGCCAGCATCATCAGAAGCGCCAGGGGCATCAGTTCACTGATTCCCTTCAGGATCAAACTGACCATTTTTCGCACCTTCATCAGGCCCTGGACGCGGTACAGGATCATGGCCACCATGATGGCACAGGTAACTGAGTACAGCACTGCCGCTGAGCCCGATCCCCTTCCCATGGCCCGGGTGAAATGGTTCATGAATGATGTGTATTCTTCCACCTCTCCCCAACCCGTGTAGGCCAGGCTGACCACCATCATAAGTACCATGGCAGCCAGGGGAATAACCATATTCAAGGCCCTGGGCCTGATACCTTCTTTCATCTCATAGGAGGTAATTTCATCAGATACCATGGGTCTGGCTCCGTCATTGAGAAGCTTGCCGGTCTCGCGGGTTCTTTTTTCGGCCCGGGCCATGGGTCCATAGTCCTTCCTGGATAAAATGATCACCACGACCATCAAAATGGTGATCATGGGATAGAAATTGAAGGCCAGGGCCGACATCATGGTTTTAAAAGGAAACTCAATACCCTGGGTGAGCAAAAGCCCCATGATGAAAGCACCCCAGGCATTGAACGGGATGAGAATAGAGCTTGGCGCCGAACTGGAGTCGGCAATGTAGGCCAATTTCTCCCGTGGGATTTTTAACCTGTCAAAGACCGGTCTGTACAATGTACCCACGGTCAGGGAAGAAATGCTGGTCTCAATAAAGAGCAGCAAGCCGGTGGCCATGGCAATCAACTCCACCACCACCCGGCTTTTTCCCATCCGTTTCTTTTCCATGGAAACCAGCAGCTTATCAATGCCCAGGATAAATCCCTGTACCCCCCCGGAATACTGGATGAAGATCAGGAGGGCACCCACCAGGGCGCTGAACATGATGGTCCGGGTATTCCCGGGATTCTTAAAGACATCCACGAATCCCTCCAGGGTAGCGATGGTGCCTTCCAACAGGTTCCAGTCACTGATGATCAGCCAGCCCAGCCATATGCCCACCACCAGGGAAATGTATACCTGCTTGGTCCTCAAAGCAAGGATAATGGCCAGCAATGGGGGTAAGACAGAAAGGACACCGAAATCGCTCATATCCCAAACATAGTGAATTTAAACCACAGCCGGTTCCAGGAGCCTGAAAGTGTTCTGATCTGCTTCCAGCACAGCCCGTATGCCATTTGGGATGGTGACCATGCGTTTGATATGTCCGAACGACAGGCCATAAGAAACCGGGATGCCCAGGGGTTTGAGCAGGTCGTCCAGGGCGGTTTTTAAACTCAGGGCAGGAAGTTCATTGATGTTGCATTCATCAAATGCTCCCATCACTATACCGGATGCCTGTTTCAGGTTGGTTCCGGAAAGCAGGTGAAACACCATTTTATCGACGCGATAGGTTTTCTCCCCCACATCTTCCAGGTAAACCAGCTTATTTTCAAAGTTGGGTTCAAAGCGCGTTCCGATGAGGGAGTCCAGCACACTGATGTTCCCTCCGATCAGCTGCCCTTCTGCTGTCCCCCCGGTTAGGGTGTAGCGGTCATACTCCGGGTTCTCCCGGGTATCTTTTTCCCTTCTGTAGGGGTATTTGTAATCCTCCAGGGGATCCATGATCACTTTGCGGATCGATCTTTTGCTGAATCTGTTGAAATCTGAAATTCCCACGGGACCATGAAAGCTGACCAGTCCGCTCTCCTGCCAGATGGCCGTATGAATGGCAGTGATATCACTGTAGCCAATGAATGCCTTGGGATTTTGGCGGATAAGCTCGTAATTGAGCAGATCCAGGATCCGGATGGAACCATACCCTCCCCTTACACACCAGATGGCATCCACCTCTTTTCTCGTAAACATATCCATCAGTTCATCGGCCCGTTCCTGGTCGGGTCCGGCAAAGTAGCCGTATTCTGAGAGCACGGTGTCATTATAGGTGGTCCGGAAACCCATGGCTTCCAGTTTGGCCATGCATTCAGCCAGCTCCATTTGGGATACCGAACTGCCGGGGGTCACCAGTCCGATCAAATCGCCCTCCTTGAGACGTTTGGGAAGAATCCTGGGTAAGCTGGCTTCCAGACCCGCTGCATGCAATCCTGGAACTGAAACAGCCCCAAGGGCCGCCAGGGCTCCGGTTCTCTTTAGAAAGCTTCTTCTGCTTGTCACTTTATGCATTGAGTTTTTTGATTCCAATGCCGGGCCACTCATTCAAGGTCACTTTGCCATCCACCACCTGCATTCCCTCATAGAGGTCATTGCTGATCAAAAGGTTCCCGTCCAGGTCGGCCCAGTCCACCAGGGGAGAGAGCTGGGAGGCAGCCGATACGGCACAGGAAGTTTCCGTCATGCACCCGATCATCACCTTCATGTCCAGGGCCCGAGCCACAGTGATCATCTTATGGGCCTCCCGCAATCCTGTACTCTTCATCAACTTGATATTGATCCCTGAATAAACATCCTTGAAGGAAGCCACATCTCCCAGACGCTGAAAGGCCTCATCGGCTATGATGGGCAGGGGGCTGCGCTGGGTAAGCCAGGCCAGGTCGTCCATGGCTGTTTTGGGCAGGGGCTGTTCCACGAACTCGACCCCCATCTCCTGCAACCATTCGAGACGCCCGAGA
>CBDTYO010000184.1:0-8017 GCA_965364615.1 uncultured Bacteroidia bacterium | reverse complement strand
TGGATAATGTCATACTGCTTATATATAACAGCTGTATGATGGCTGAATTTGAGCTAATAATCTATGAATTGGTAGAGAACGGAGGATCACTCACTGCTGAAAGCTTAAACCAGCATTATGGTCAGTTGCTGGCCAAATATTATGGCCCGGAGGTAACTCTTACGGAAATCGATAACTATGCATGGATGGAGTATCCTCACTATTACCTGGATTATTACCTGTTCAGCTACGCCACCAGTGCAACTGCAGCAATTCAGATTGCTGCGGCAATTGACAACCAGGGAGATTCTGCCAAAAACCGCTTCATGGAATTTTTGTGTTCCGGCAACTCAGATTATCCTTTAGAAATTCTTAAGAAAGCGGGAGTGGATATGGACGGAGAGGAACCCTATGAAGCAGTGGTCACCAGAATGAATGAGCTGATGGATGAAATGGAACAGATTCTGAAGTCCTTGTAGATACAATGATCTAAGATAATTTCGATCTGCCATGATAATACTTGAGGAATAATTCTCTTTCAGCGATTTTTCCTTTATGGAACAGTGAATATGCTCCAGTTCAGAACATTTATTAGAATCAGGAAATGGATGCCAATTACAAAAGATCCTATACTATCCATACCAGAATATACCAGCTATCCCATCTTTTCCTCTATTCATCACAAAATAACTCATTGTATTACAGAAATATCACCAATCGAAACCATATCTGTAAACTTGGATCAAAGAAACAAAACCACCAAAGCAACGGTTGTGAAAAGGCAACTACTCAGAAAACGCATATCTTACATTTCATTTTTTTTATTCCCGGTTACATTTGTTTACTTTTCACCCTATGTGATCAAAGATGCCGGTTTGAAGGGAATCATTTGTGGCAGCTTTTTCATGTTCATACTGCTCTTTATCGGATCATTGTTCCTGGGAAGAGCTTTTTGCTCATGGGCGTGTGCTTTTGGTGGTGCCCAGGAGATGCTGTCTCCCGTGAAATCGAAGTTTGCTAAAAAGGGAAGGCACATGAAGTGGTTTATCTGGGTGCCCTCGATACTGGCCATTGCAATCGTTGCATTCCGTGCGGGCGGTTATCAGAAAATGAAAAATTCTGAATGCATTCTATGAAAATTCTTTTGACTGCCATAGGAACCCAGGGGGATGTTGAACCCTTCCTGTCCACCGGAAAAATCCTTAAAGAAAAGGGACATCAGGTGATTTGCGCATTCTCGGAACAGTTCAGGAACCTGACGGAAAGCTGTGACCTGGAGTTCTCCTCTTTGGGACGCAAACTTTACGACCTGAACGATAGTGAGATTGGCAGAATCATCATGGGAGGGGGGACTGGATGGAAGAAATACAAGGCGTACTTCAAACTGATGACCCAATCCATCCCTGCCAATAAGGAGAAGGAGTCCTTATTGTGGAAGCTTATTCAGAAAGAGCAACCCGATAGGATCCTCTATAATTCGAAAACAAGCTGTCCAATTCTGTGGGAGAAGAACAATCCGGGAAAAACGATCTTTTTAAGCCCCTTTCCCTATTTGCATTACGTAGAGGGACATCCCATGTTGGTATTCAGGAAAAACTACGGAGCCTATATTAACAAATTGACTTACAAACTCTATAGTTACGGCGTGGGGCAAAATGCAAAAACGATCAAGAAATCCCTGGGAATACCTGAAAGGATATCCCGGAAGCAGCTAACTTCCATTGTGAATACCAGGAAATTCATCTATACCATTTCCCCGGCTATGTTTCCCCGACAAGAATACTGGGACAGCAATGTCCAGGTAAGAGGACATCATGAATTGAAGCGAAAAACAAGCTGGCACCCTGAAAAAGGGTTAGTGGAATTCATCAGAAAGAACGAAAGGATCGTGTTCATCACTTTCGGATCCATGCCCAACACTGAACCCGAATACAGAACCAAAGTAATCATTGATATCCTGGAGGCACATAAGATACCTGCCATTATAAATACCGCAGCGGGTGGCTTAATTAAGCCCAAACAATTTAATGCCGGATTGATCTATTTTGTTTCTCAGGTTCCCTATGATTGGTTCTTCCCGAAGATGTATGCTGTCATTCATCATGGAGGTTCCGGAACAACTCATCTGGCCATAAAATATGGCTGTGCCACCATGGCCATTCCTCATTTTATCGACCAGTTTGTCTGGGATACCCTTATTGCTGAACTGGGCGTGGGTCCCATGGGAATCAAAGTGAGCAGAATGACCAGAAGGAACCTCGAGCCCAAAATATTGGAACTACTTAACAATAAAAGCTATAAGGAAAACAGTGAAAGGATTGGTAAACAACTGAAAGAAGAGGATTATGAGGAAGCGTTGTATCAAACCATCATCGAATAAGTTGTTTTCGATTCTGAATCGTCATTGAAAGGTTGGGATAATTGGCACCTTCCCTGGAGCTTCAGTTCCGTCCGGGAAAAATGCCTGAGAAGAACAAGGGATTGATGAAGGCCGACCATGAATATTATAAGGACAAAGGAGATGATTATTATTGCCGAGAAGCTGTCTGACAAGATCATTGGTCAATTTGATTGAAAACCATTTTATAGTTACCTTATGAATACTATTTGTAACCCCAAAACCATACTAAGATGAAAACGAGCATTATTTACAACAGTCATTCCGGAACCACCTTGGCTTATGCGGAGGAAATCGGAAATTTTCTTTCCGGCAATGGGATCGATTGCAAGGTATCCTCCATCGATGACTACGATAAAGAATACCTAAGGTCGTCTGACCTGGTCATGCTGGGATGCTGGACAAGCGGATTGATGATATTTGCCCAACACCCGGACCGCGCATGGAAAAAGTTTGTGAAAGAAATGCCTGAGATCAGAAACAAAACGCTTGCCCTGTTTACTACCTATAAAATTGCCACAGGGAGCATGTTCAGAAAAATGGAAAACTTGCTCGCAGACAAATCCGATCCGCCCGAAGCGACATTGAAATCCAAAAGCAAACAACTGACTGACGAAAATAGATCAACTCTAGAAGGTTTGATCAAATCCTGATTGCCCAAAAGACTCCCATAACCTCCTTATTCTACACCTCTGCTAGCTCTTTGACCCAGGAGGTTTTGCATTACAATAGAAGACAAGCTTATAATGACCTGGTTGAAGTGCCAGGCCGGGGTGACCTCAGGTTGCCTTTCCCTTACCATCCCTTGCAGGAGAACACAGGTATTCATTTCATGGCAACAGGTGTATGTATTCCTTTATTTCTTCCATACCTGACTTTCCGCGCTGATCTCTACATCCCACGCTTGAGGTGGATTGGGAATATACCGGGGATCATTGTCCCGTTCAGGAAAAGTGCTTATGATCTGCAAAAGCTTTTTAAAATTTTCCTCCATTTCCGTGGAATGCAGGCTGTCCAAAAGATTGCGGACTTCCAGGGGATCTTTAAGCAGGTCATAAAATCCTTCCGGCTCCCTGTTTGCGCCTATATATAGTTTATATCTTTCATTCCTGACTACCCGGTCCCGAAATAAGAACTGATTCTCCACCCCGGCATGGGTAAGGCGCGCATTATTCCCACCCCCCATGCCCAGGATCCATGAGCGGACCGATCCGATGGTATCATTCAGTAACACATCTTTGAAAGAGCGGCCATCGATCACATGGTGTTCCTTTCCCACACTCCAACGATCACCTACTTCCACCCCGGCCAAATCCAGGCAGGTGGGAAAGAGGTCACTGAAATCGACAAGGGCATCAGATTTCCGGCCGGTCTGTATCCTTCCGGGCCAGTTCACGATAAAGGGCATACATATTCCCGGCTCCTGAGTGCTTGATTTTCCTCCCTGTATCTCCATTCCCCTGTAGCGACCGGTGATCTGCCTTGCAGTACCATTATCCGCCGTCCAGATAATAAGGGTTTTTTCCCGGAGTCCACATTCATCCAGGGCCCTGACAATATCCCCGGTGATCCTGTCCGCATATCTCACCATGGCCCTGTGCTTGTCAAGGTTCTCTATGGCTGAATCACCAGGGGGATTTACAAAAGGGGTGTGGGTCAGGACCATGGGGTAGTAGATGAACATAGACGAGTCCTTGTGGGTATGGATGAAATCTACGATGAAGTCCCTGAACAGGTCGGGTCCGAAATCACCTTCCCGTGTTCGGCTTCCGTCGGGGGTGAAGATGTAAGGATCGTGGTACCTGTTTGCACTTGCTTCCACACCCTGCTCAAAACCGGTCCACATACACCAGTTATCGAAACCGTTCCGTTTCATTGCATCCTCTTCCACACGGAAATCATCGATCTGCCATTTCCCGGCGGCGGCCGTCACATACCCGGCTTGTTTCATGGCCCGTCCCAGGGAAGGATTCAGATTTTCATCGAAATGGACACCCCCTCCCCAGCGGGGAACATCCCAGTGGTTCACCCATCCATGCCGGAAGGGGTACTGACCGGTCAGGAGCGTTACTCGTGAAGGGGTGCACTGGGGCATGGAATAGGCGTGGTTAAAAAGGATGCCTCCAACAGATAGTGCATCGATGTTGGGGGTGATGATGTCTTCCGCCCCGTAGCAGCTAAGCCACTCCTTGCCCAGATCATCGGCAAGGATGAGTATGATATTGGGCTTGGTTGTATCCTTTAAACCGGAGGATTCCCAGGTACATCCGTCCATAAGCAGGGTGGTTGACAGTACCACGACTATCCTGAACACAATGGATCGTTCTTTCATCGTTGAGGCATGTTTTTGTAGTCCAGTCCATTTTTGCTCCTTTCCACCGACTCCAGCCATAAGCTTAGTGCCTCCTTCATGGCTTCCGCCTGTTCGCTTTCCCTCTCGATCAGATTCAGCTCTTCCGCGCGATCATTGATCAAATGGTAGAGTTCGAAGCTATGCCCCCTGTCGGTGCTGATTAGTTTGTACTCGTTGTCGACCCAGGAAATCTGGTCTCTGTATATAAAACCAATGGGCTTGTCCCGTTCTCGCTTCCCCCCCTGCAGTATTTCCCTGAGGCTCTCCCCGTCCAAGGGCCGGGAATCGGGGTATTCGACCTGGAGGATTTCCAGTATGGTAGGAAGGTAGTCGCTGGTCACTGCCGGGATATCCATTCGTATTCCGCTTTTAAATGTCCCTTTCCAGATCACGAAGGCAGGCACCCTTACCCCGCCCTCATAAAGACTTCTCTTTCTTTCGCGGAACACTCCGGCACTTCCTGGAGTCCCATTTTCCGGACCATTATCGCTGCAGAACCAGATGATGGTCTCCTCCTGTATGCCGAGGAGATCAAGTTTCTCCCACAGGCGGCCCAACTGCTCATCCATGGCTGTGATGGTCCCGTAATAGAGTTGATCCTCCAGCCTCATCTGGTCATAGATATCCCTGTGCAAGCTGTCGCTGACCACTGGCAGGTGCGGTGCATGGAACCAAATGGTGGTGAAAAAAGGCTTCCCATCCTTCATCGATCGTTCTATAAAAGGAAGCACCCGGTCCATGATGATCCTTGAATCATCCCCTTTTACATTCAGGGTGTCCTTCTGTTCTTCCCCCTTCCAGTAAGCTGTACCGTAGATCCTGCTTCGGGAGGAATTCTCCAGGGCCTTCCATCCATATCTCTTGCTCTCTCCCTCATCAAATCGATCCGGGTAGATCAGGGGATCGAAGGTTGGGACTTTGGCCTCGGTGCAAAAAAAGGTGTCATACCCATGCAAAGTGGGTATACTGTAGTGCTCATGGTTTTCTGCCCGTCCCCCGCGGTTGGAATCCTGCTGTTTACGAGTCAGGGTACCCAAGTGCCATTTCCCAAAATGTCCGGTGTAGTATCCCTGTTCTTTCAACAGCTCGGGCAGGGTGATCTCTTCCGGCTTCATGTGCCCGCTGTTTGCATTGGGTATGTTCATCCGAAGAGGGTTTCTCCCTGTGATTACGCTGGCACGGGTTGGGGAACATACAGCCGAGGCGGAATAGAACCTGTCAAGGATGATGCCCTCGGAGGCCATCCGATCCAGGTTGGGTGTCATCAAGTGCCGATTCCCGTTGAAGCCTGCATCGTACCATCCCTGGTCGTCGGTCATGATAAGAATGATATTGGGTTTCTGCTCCCTCACACATGAGGCAAATACAAGAGCTGTCAAAAGGATGGCTGTTTTATTCATGTACACGCTCGTTTGGGATAACAACTGTTCTTTCTTGGCACTACTCACACTTTCTGTACTGAAATATAAGAATTTACTGGATTCAGGATCTTCCAGGCGGGAATGAGGTGAGAAGCGCTTTACAAATAGCAATGCACTGCCTCTGATGGTATTCCATGGCTTATAGTGACATGCTTTAAACCCCACAGATATTGCATGCCAAAGTAAACCGGATAAACTGCAATTTATAATCATCATTGTTCTTTGTGGCATGGATCCATTGAATGCTGATCATATGTTCAGGCGCATATATGCTTTGTTGGGTCAAAGTCCATATCTTTGATCAGAGGATGGCCTATTCGCAAATGCTCAGGGAACTGTTTCCCGAAATAAACCTGCAAGCAGAGGATCTGCTTTTATTGGAGACCTTTCAGATTAAGTACCTTCCTGACAGGGTGGCTCCCAGGGAATTTGCCACCCTGCTTCGGGAATACCCGGTCCTGCACAGGTTCCTGGTCAATAAATATCCGCCCATTGATGTTTTCCTCAATGGCTTTATGGAAAAATACAAGCCTGTTGTCGATAAGCGTCTGATCCGGGAGCACTGCCAGGAAGCTCTCTGGGAAATCGGCGATCTGATCATATACAATAAGCATCCTGAGCTTTTCGACCAAAACACAGGGATTCACTGGGACATCACTGAGATCACCACCATAAGCAAACTGGATGGAAAAACGGTGGCAGATGTGGGAGCCGGTTCGGGCAGGATTGCCTTTTTGGTGGCTCCCTTTGCGCAGACTGTTTTCGCCGTTGAGCCCCTGGGAAGCTTTCGCTCTTTCATGAAAAAAAAGGCCCTGAAGCAAGGGGTGAAGAACTTGTTTGTGATGGACGGTACCCTGGATTTCCTGCCCCTTCCTGAGGATTCCCTGGATGTGCTGGTCACTTCCAATGCCATCGGCTGGAACCTCGAAAAGGAACTGCATGAAATTGAAAGGGTCGTAAAACCCGGAGGATCTGTCATCCATTTGCTGCATTCGGATCCCCGACAGGAACACCCCTATCACGAAACCCTGATTTCAGCACCCTGGGATTATCAATGTATACGGGAAATGATTGATCAGAGGATGAAGATCAAGTACCATAAAACACTGCCAGTTTGAGACAGGTAATTTTTGCCATTTTTCTTGAATCGCACTGGCTTTTTACCTTACTTGTATTACAAGCCCAACCGTTATGACTGAAATTGAAAAACTGGATCGAATTGCCATCAATGTGAGATCACACAGGCTGCTCAGGCAGCTTCTCACTGAAAACCCGACCCTGGAAGAAATCCTGCGGAACTCGAAAAATGAAACCGAGGTGGTGGTGGGGGTCAGGGAATGGATCGAGAAAAGCCTGAAGGATCGTCAGAATGCCTTTCGCTTCTACCACACCCAATATGCCGACCGGGAATTATTTGAAAAACTGGATTGGCGGGATTATGCCATCATTCGGATCCTGGATTACATCGATCATGCAGGAAAAGAGTACCCCGACCTGAACCTCCACGGGGAGATCGCCGTGAGCAATCCCCTAAGGCTTATCTGGCTGGCTGTAACAAGGGGTACAGGAGGGGCCAAACCGGGCTTCTTCATCGATATGATCATGTTGTTTCGTCAGTTGAGGGGAGACAGCAAGTCCCCGGAATTCTCCCTGGAACAGGTTCAGGAGTGGATGGACCGCTTCCCCGACGGACTGGATCCACGCATCGTCAAGCTCAGGGAGGAGAACAAAATGCGGATCATCAAGATCCTCAAGGAGGTGGAAGGCGGCCGCACAGCCCGGGAGGTCTGCCGGGAATACGAGGTGTCTGAAGCCACGTACTACAACTGGAAAGCTAAATATGGCGGCATGGAGGCCTCGGATATA
>CBDTYO010000183.1:0-8059 GCA_965364615.1 uncultured Bacteroidia bacterium | reverse complement strand
AAAGGAGAGAAATACATAGGGAGTCACCTTGCCCAGGATGATCTCCCTGGGCTTCAGGGGCGAGGCAAGCAACAGCTCCATGGTCCCGAATTCCTTCTCCCGGGTAATGGTCACCGAGGTCATCAGGGCTGAGATCAGCATCAGGATCAGTGCCATCAGTCCGGGCACAAACATATACACCCCTTTCAGCTCTTCATTGTAGTACATCCTGGATTTTACCTGCACGCTCCAGGGAGCATGGATATCCGGGTTCAGGGACTGAAAATAGTTCATCAGCACTCCCTGCAGGTAGTTTTGTGCCAGCTGGGCCGAGTTGGCATCGGAGGCATCTGTAATCAGCCGGATGGATGCCCTGTTCTCCCTGAGCAAATTCTTTTCAAAATCCCTTTCAAATACCACCACCACCTTGGCACGTCCGCTGCGGAAAAGTTCTCCGATCTCTTCCTCCCTCTCCAGATGGCCGGCGGGAACAAAATAGCCGGAAGAGAAGATTTTCTGGGTGGCCCGTATGGAAACCTGGTCCATGGAACGGTCCCAGACGCCCACTTCCACATCCCGGATCTCCGTGGTGACCACATAACCAAAGAGGATGATCATGACCACGGGAAGCCCGAACAGAATGACCAGGGTTCTCACATCCCGGAAGATGTGCTGAAACTCTTTTTTGACGAATCCGAAAAACCTCTTCACTTTCTGGCCAGTTTTAGAAACACTTCATTCATGTTCCTGGATGCATAGCTTTGTTTCAGTCCGCCGGGAGTATCCAGGGCTTCAATCCGGCCTTCCACCATGATCGATACCCGATCACAGTACTCTGCCTCGTCCATGTAGTGGGTGGTAACAAATACGGTAATTCCCTCCTGGGTGGCATCATGGATCATCTCCCAGAACTGCCGCCTGGTAATGGGATCCACGCCCCCGGTGGGTTCATCCAGGAAAACGATGGCAGGCTTATGGAAAATGGCCACCGAAAAGGCGAGTTTCTGCTTCCATCCCAGGGGTATTTCACGGATCAGGCGGTGTTTGATATGGGTCAGTCCCAAACGCTCCAGCAGTTGTGCCTCCCTGGCATGGATCTCCTGCCTTCCCAGGCTGTATATGCCCGCATAGAGGCGGATATTCTCCGAAACCGTCAGGTCCTCGTACAAAGAAAACTTTTGGGACATATATCCAATCTTTCGCTTGATCCGCTCCCTTTCTTTATATACATCATGTCCGGCCACCATGATCTCCCCGGAGGTGGGATAGGACAGTCCGCACAGGATCCTGATGGCCGTGGTCTTCCCGGCACCGTTGGCTCCCAGGAATCCGAAAATCTCTCCCCTTTCCACATGAAAGGTTAAGTGGTCATTGGCCACAAAGGAGCCGAATTTCTTGACCAGGTCCCTCACCTCGATGATATGTTCCCCGGCGCCTGTCATATATCCCCCTCCTTCCCGGAAAGTACTTCTGATTCCTGCTGCAAAAGGCCCATGAATCGGTCCTCGATGTTGGGCACGATGGCTTGCCATTGGAGCGAAGCATCGTCCCACTGGTCCATGGCCGATTGGATCCCGGCAGCATCTCCCTCTGACCGGAGGGTCACATGCAGCTCGTCTCCAAACAGCCAGGCATGCCGGCAACCTTCCAGCGCCCTCACCTGCTCGAGATAGGCATATACGCCTTTGGCGGAACGGAGCGAATACAGCAGCTTTTGACCCCCTTCTGCCAGGGCTGATGGATCCGCGACCGCCAGCAGGCTCCCCTTCTGCATCAGGGCTACCCGGTCGCACAGCTCAGCTTCATCCATATAAGGCGTGGAGACCACTGTGGTGATGCCCTCCGCCTGTATTTTTTTCAGCATCTCCCAGAATTCTCGCCGGCTCACTGCGTCTACCCCGGTGGTGGGTTCATCCAGGATGAGTACCCTGGGCCGGTGGATGAGTGCACAGGAAAGGGCCAGCTTTTGCTTCATTCCTCCTGAAAGCCTTCCCGCCAGGCGCTTTTTGTAGGGGGCAATTTGTTCATACACATCCCTGATCAGGTCGTAATTCTCCTCTACAGTGGTGCCGAAAACCCGGGCATAAAATGCCAGGTTTTCCTCCACCGAAAGATCCATGTACAGTGAAAAACGACCAGGCATATAGCCGATGATCTGCCTCACTTTCCGGTACTCCCGGACCACATCGTAACCCAGCATGGAACAGCTGCCTGCGTCAGGAATCAGCAGGGAGGCCATGATGCGGAAGAGGGTGGATTTTCCTGCCCCATCCGGACCGATCAGTCCAAAGAGCTCTCCCTCGCGGACTTCAAAATTCACCTGACTAAGCGCCTGTATGCTTTCGAAAGCTTTATCTACCTGGTTAATTATCAACGACATGCCTGATATCTTGAATGAAATACCTTAGAATATGACCTCTCCCGGCATCCCGATTTTCAGGCTGCCGTCGTTGTTTGTCTTGACCTTGAGGGCATAGACCAGGTTCACCCTTTCCTCACGGGTCTGAATGATCTTGGGTGTGAACTCGGCCCGGGGTGAGATCCAGCTCACCACACCGGCCGTCTCCTCCATGCCCCGGGGTCCGTCAAAACGGCCCCTGACCACCTGCCCAAAGGCCACAGAACTAAGCTGCTTGCCTGAAACATAGGCCCTCAGGATCAGCTCATCCAGGTTGGCCACCTTATAGAGGGGCTGACCGGGGGCTGCCATTTCACCTGCCTCCTTGTACTTGGTCAGCAGAATTCCATCCACGGGGTTCCGGACAGCGCATTTTGCGATCTGATCCTCTACCTGCCGGATCTGGACCTCCAGGGTCCTGCGTTCGGCATAGACGGAGGATTTTTGCGAATCGGTGGCCTGGATCTGGGCTTCCAGCAGAGCGATCTGCCCCTGGATATCATCCTGCTGTTTGGGGGTGGCAGCACCTCCTTCCGCCAGCCTGTCGATGCGCTTTTTTTCCCGCTCCAGGTTGTTCATCTGAACCTGGCTGGCCCTGATCTGGGCATCCAGGGTCTGGATTCGGGTAGCCAGGGATTGTATTCCGGACTCAAGCTGTATCTTTTTGAGATATAACTGGGTGGTGTCGATGAGGACGCTCACCTGGTTTTCCCCCAACGGGGATCCCTCCTCAGGCCCAAAGTCTATGATTCTTCCCTGAGACTCGGCGCTGACCATCACCTCGATGGCTTCAAAATTCCCGTAAGCATCTGCAAGCTCTTCCTTTGGGCTGCAGGCAGCAAAGAAAAGAAACAAAGCGGGAAGCAATAATCTGCTTGACTTCATAATGACTGGTTTTAAAGATTTCCTTCAATGGTTAAATAATTGGCCATGGCCTGCATGAGCTGAACGTGGTGACTGGCCAGTCTGACCCTGGCCAGATTTTCCTTGTTCAATTCGGTCACGTATTCGGTGGTGGTCATGGTGCCATTGTCCAGTTTGACGGCTGCATTTTCAGCGATCTCATGCTGCAGTTCCACCACCTTTTCCTCCATCTGCATGCTGAGCCGGTATTGTTGAATGCGGGCCTCTTCCTGGATCAGGAGAGATGTGAGTTCCTTGTCAAAGGTGGCTCGCTGGTTCTGAAGTACCTGCTGCTGGTAGCCGATCACCTTTTTCTCATTTCTTGTATGGTTCCAGTCCCATAGCTTCCAGCTTATGCCTGCTCCAATTCGGTAGTAAAAATCCCATTCCGGATTCAGCATGTTGTAGCCCGGCTTTCCGTAGCCTGTCTGGCCAAAGGCATATAGGACCGGCATTCTCTTCCTGGCCACCAGCTCCTTCCCCACCTCCATGGATGCCTCCTTAAGGTCAAAGAGCCTGTATTCTGGCCGGTTCACCTGACCAGCCCGGTACTCCTCAAAGCGGGGCATCTCCAGCACGGTGTCTTCTGACAACTCCAGTCCGCAAAGGACTCCCAGGGCCTCCAGGAATGCGCTTCTTCTGGAACTCAACTCAAGCATGGACTGCCTGACCTTCAGCTTTTCCACTTCCAACACTTTCATATCCGCTTCCAGCAGGGTCCCGCTGGCCAGAGCTATTTGCATGGCCTCCTCCCGGGCCTGCAGATTGTCCAGGTGGATCTCCAGGTTGCGCAGGTTCTCCTGCAGCAGCAAAACAGCAAAATAATAACTGTTCACCTTGCCTTTGAGGCGGTACAGATCCACTTCCACCTGTTGAAGGTTGGCCGAAGTAAGGGCCTCTTCGTAATGCTTCCTGGCGCTGGCCATTCCCCCGTCATAGAGGTTTTGGGTAAGGTCGAGGTTCAGTCCGTACTGGTCTTTGGGAACTTCCGGGAAAGCCACCGGAATGCTGGGATCGGTCAGGGCCACAGTCACCACATCGGATTGATAGCTCATTTTTCCGTTCAGTTGCAGGTTCGGATACCAGCTGGTTCCTGCCTGGTCCTTCCTGAGTTCACCCATCTGGCGGATGAGTTCCTGGTCTCCCTGTCTGGGTGCATTTTCGATGGCCAGGCGGTGACATTCGGCCAGTGTATAGGTCTCCTGTCCCCAGGCCAGGGTGGAGACCACAAATAAAAGTCCTGTAATATAAGTTTTCATGGCTTGGGATTTTGATTCATGAACTGACCCACCAATGCCGGAATCAGCGCTTTGCGCTCCTTCATCGCTTTGAGATAGGCCTCATTGTCACCCTCGAAAAGAATATCGGTGATTACGGGTCTGGCAGCAAAGGGAAAGATGCAGAGACTGATTAAATTGATGATAAACTGCCTGGGGTCCATCCCCTGTCCTGCCGGCAGGTTCCCCTCGGCGGCCATTTTCTTTACGGCTATGGCCGGATTGATGCCCATCTCCCTGATGATCTGTGGCATGCGGTCGGGATTGGAGGACAATTCCTGCAAGACAAATATGGGGATCTGGGGATTTTCGATCAGCGTATCAATGATTGTTTCCACCATGGCAGGCACATATTCCTGGAAGGTGATCTCGGACCGGAGCATGGAGGCCAGGCTGGGTACAAAGGTGCCCAGGGCCTTGCGGAACACCGCTTCAAACAACTGGTCCTTGCTCCGGAAATAGTAATTCAGCAAAGTGCGGTTGATCCCGGCATCATCGGCTATGTCCTGCATGGAGCAACCGGCTTTCCCTTTCAGGTAGAAGAGCTTTTCTGCTGAGGCGATGATCCTTTCTTCGGTTTCTGTTTGGAGTACCATATCCTGACAATGTAGTTTTACAATATTGTTTAACATATACGTTAAACCAAAATGTAAAAGTAATTGCTTTTCTAATTCGTGTCAAGTATTTGCCAAAAAAAAATAAATAATTGTATCTTTCGCTCCTTTAGAAACAGCCTGAATACTATAAGTAAATAATTAATTAACAATATTTTAGGAATGAAAAGAGCCTATATATTATTCCTTCTTCCCCTGTTGATTTCCTGCCAGGCACGCTTTGAGGAGGAAATTACGCCCCAGGAGATCGAGGCACATATTGCCTACCTGGCCTCTGAGGAGTTGAAAGGACGTTATCCCGGCACACCGGAAGACCAGGAGCTGTCTGAATACATTGCAGAGGAATTCAGGAGGGCCGGACTGGATCTTTTAGGCAATAGCGGGATACAAAGCTTTGATATTGTGACCGACCTGGAGCTGGGTCCGGACAACAACTTCCTGCTCAATGGCTCCGAACTATCGCCGGGATCGGATTATATGCCCCTGTCCTTCAGTGCTGCAGGTTCAGCCAAAGCCGAAGTGGTATTTGCTGGCTACGGATTCCAGATGGAAGAAGGAGAAAATGCCTGGAACGATTACCAGGAGGTGGAGGTCGGTGGAAAATGGGTCATGGTATTCCGCGGAGTCCCCGGTGCACAGGATGGGTCTTCTCCGTATATGAATTTCAGTGAGGACAGGGGGAAAGCCCTCCTGGCCGCCGATCAGGGGGCCGCAGGAGTCCTTCTGGTTTCCGGGACTTCCTTTGATCCCCAGGATCAGCTTGAAGAGCTGAAAGGAAAACAGCACGCCCTGGCCATACCGGTGGTGCATGTGGGAAGGGAAAGCGCCGGCAGGATCCTGGAATCTTCCGGATCGGAAAGCCTGGAGCAACTGGAAAGCAAACTGGCCGAAAGCTTGCAGCCTTCTTCCTTTGCCACGGGGGTAACGGTGGATATTACAGTCGATCTTCAGCCCAAGAAAATGTTGACTTCCAATGTGATCGCTTCGCTGAAAGGATCAGATCCCGCCCTGAAGAACGAGTTTGTGATCATCGGTGCCCACCACGATCACCTGGGCATGGGCGGAGAAGGAAGCTCCTCCCGGGCGCCCGATACCGTGGCTGTGCACCATGGTGCCGACGATAATGCATCGGGAGTGGCCGGTGTTCTTGAGATTTCGGAAGTGATGTCGGCGGTTCCACCGGCTAGGAGCATGGTTTTTGCCACTTTCGGGGCAGAAGAGATGGGACTGGTGGGATCCAAATACCTGACAGAGAATCCACCGGTTGACCTGGAAGCGGTACAGGCCATGATCAATCTCGACATGATCGGGAGGTTGAATGAGGAAAGGCAACTGCAGGTGGGAGGGATCGGGACCTCGCCGGGTTTCAGGGACTTGCTTGATTCGATCAATGTACAATTCGGCTTCAGTTTGAAGTACTCCAACGAAGGATACGGCCCCTCGGATCACGCTGCCTTTTATGCCAAGGATGTGCCGGTGCTCTTTATCTCCACCGGTGCCCATCCGGATTACCATACCCCTGAGGACCAGCTCGCCGCCATCAACCTGGCAGGATCGCGGGAAGTCATGTTGTTTGCTGCCGAAGTGGCCAAAGCACTGGCCAACCACCACGAGCGCATAGCCTTTGTCGAAGCGGGGCCCAAAGTAAGAGGGTCTTCCCGGGGTCGGCGGGGAGGAATTACCCTTGGACTCATGCCCGACGTAACCTATGATGGAAGCGAAGGCATGCCGGTCATGTTTGTCACCGAAGGAAAGCCTGCAGCCGTGGGGGGCATCCAGAAAGGGGATATCATCGTTTCCATTGAGGGCAAAAACGTTGGCAATGTATATGATTATATGAGCCGCCTTGAACAATTGAAAGAGGGCATGGACATTGTTGTCACCGTGAAACGGGAGGGAGACCTCCTGGACCTGGTGGTCAGAATATAACATCCATTGAAAAAAGCAAATCCTATGAAATTAAAGAACGTGTTGTTGTGGGTCCTGGCAGTAATTATTTCCCTGGGTACCATGGTATACCAGCGAATGACGGGCCCCACCTACCCCAAGGACTATGAGATTGCCCATGGGGAAGAAAGTCATAAATTTGACCTGCCCCGCACCCATGGCGGGGAATCTGACTGTCCCGTGATCCTTGAACTGCCAGCACAGTTCGAGGGCACGATCAACTGGAGAAGGTTTCCCACAGAAGATCCCTGGAACAAACTCCAAATGGAACGTGACGGTGATGTGCTGGTGGCCAGGCTGCCCCACCAGCCGCCGGCCGGAAAACTGGAATACTACCTGGAACTGACTGCCGATGGAGATCCCGTCAGCCTGGGCGATACCGAAACAGTGGTCATTCGGTTCAAGGGAGCAGTCCCCAACTGGGCCCTCATCCCCCATGTACTGATGATGGTCCTGACCGTCATCTTCTCCATGGCCACCATCCTGTTTGCACTGGCCAAGATCCCTGCCTACAAAACCTATGTGGGAATCACCATTATTTTCCTCCTCATCGGCGGATTTATCCTGGGCCCATTGGTGCAGAAGTTTTCCTTCGGACAACTATGGACCGGCTGGCCCTTCGGCGACGACCTCACCGATAACAAAACGCTCTTCGCCCTGATCGCCTTTCTGGTGGCCTGGTTCCTGAGGAAAAAATCCTATGGCAGATGGCTGGCCATGGGTGCTGCCCTGGTGATGCTGGCAGTCTACCTGATCCCCCACAGCATGAACGGTTCCGAGCTGGATGTGGAAACCGGTGAAGTGGTGACAGGATCTTTGCTTTTTCTGGCGGGTCTTCAAAAGACTTTCATTCCAAAATGGCTGCCATGATGCAAAAGTATCAGTGCACCGTATGTGGATATGTGTATGATCCCGAGCAAGGGGATCCTGACAGCGGCATT
>CBDTYO010000182.1:0-8174 GCA_965364615.1 uncultured Bacteroidia bacterium | reverse complement strand
ACAATTGCAGGAGATATTCTACCAATTGCGTGATGCCTACCTGAAAATTGGCGACAATGGACGTGTATCCCTGTATTGCAGCAAGATTGAAATGGGACAGGGGATCATTACTTCCATGGCCCAGATGCTGGCGGAGGAACTTGATGTGGCGATGGAATCCATAGATATGGTGATGGGAGACACCCAGTTCTGCCCATGGGACGGGGGTACAACAGGATCGAGAAGCACAAAATTCTATGGACCCCCGCTCAGGAATGCCGGTGCCGAAGCCAGGCCGATCCTGATGCAATTGGCCGCAGAGCAATTGCAGGTATCGGCCGGAGATCTGCGTGTAAAAAACGGGGTGGTCAGCCATAAAGACAATGCAGAAAAGAAAGTCAGCTATGCAAAGCTGGTGAAGGGAAAGCAGATCGAACGGCACCTGTCTGAGGTGCAAATCAAGCCCATTTCGGCCCATACCGTCTCCGGCAGGCCCACACTGAGAACCGACGCCAGGATCAAGGTGACAGGCGAAGCGAAATTCACCGGCGATATCATTCTTCCGGAGATGTTGCATGCCAAGGTACTTCGCCCCCCCTCGCACGGAGCCACTTTGGTATCTGCAGATATGTCCAAAGCCAGGGACATTCCGGGAGCCGTTGTCATTGAGGAAGAGGACCTGCTGGCCGTATTGCATGAGCAGTCGGAGCTGGCCCAAATTGCGCTCTCACGGGTCTCTGCCCAATGGGAGGAACCGGAGGCGCAGCTGAACAATCAATCCGTGTTCGATTATCTGAAAGCATCCGGGGCACAACCCCGGGTACATGTGGAGGAAGGAAGCCTCACCGAGGGGCAGGCCGAATCAAAAAAGAGAGTAAGTTCAGAGTTTTATAACCATTATGTGGCCCATGCCCCCATGGAACCCTACACAGTACTGGCACAGGTGGAGGACGATCGGGCAACGGTGTATGCCTCAACCCAGGCTCCTTTTCGAGTGCGCGCCACCGTGGCAGGGACCCTGGGTTTGCCGGAAGAAAAGGTCAGGGTGATTACTCCGTTTGTAGGCGGGGGTTTCGGGGGCAAAAAATCCGGGCAACAAATCAGCGAGGCTGCCAGGTTATCGAAAATTACCGGCCGCCCCGTAAAACTGGCATGGACCCGGAGAGAGGAGTTTTTGTACGATGCCTTTCGACCGGCTGCGGTGGTTCAACTGGAATCCGGCCTGGATGCAGACGGACATATCAGATTCTGGAATTGTGACCTCCTGTTCACCGGAACGCGAAGTTCGGAGCCCATCTATCACATTCCGCATTTCCGCGTTAGAACAAGGAGCAAAAGTGGAGTGCATCCCTTTGGCACAGGGGCCTGGCGGGGCCCGGGCAGCAATACCAACGTATTTGCCATGGAATCACATACCGATATGTTGGCGCAGGCTGCCGGAATGGATCCCCTGTCTTTTCGCCTGCAGAACCTAAGGGATGAACGCATGATCCGTGTACTGAAGGCCGCTGCCGGCAATTCGGGGCACCCATTTGGCAAAAGTCGCCATGGAAAGGGATTCGGCATCGCTTGCACCAATTATTTAAATACTTACGTGGCCACCATTGCCCAGGTGGTTGTCAATGCAACCACCGGTGAGGTAAAGGTTGAGCATGTGGTGTGTGCCCAGGACATGGGTGAGGTCATCAATCCACAAGGCGCGAAACTGCAGATCGAAGGCGGAATCTGCATGGGGCTGAGCGCGTCCCTCTATGAGGAAATTGAATTCCGGGGCGGGAAAATCCTGACCGAGAATTTCGATGCTTACCAGATTACCCGGTTCAGCGATGCACCGACCGTGGATGTGGTGCTGATCGACAATCCGGAACTGGCCCCCCAGGGATGCGGAGAGCCAGCCATTACCACGGTGGGTGCGGCCCTGGCCAACGCCATTTTTGATGCAGTGGGGGCACGGGTGTATACTTTGCCCATGACCCCGGAACGGATACTGGCAGCCATGGGGTGATCGCCGGTGGGAAAATGAAGGTAAAACAGATAATATCAAAAGATGCCATGCCTTTCGATCGCAGGAACCTGAGGAATGTGCTGGTGCTTACTGGCCTTGTTCTAATCACATCCTGTGCGGAACAACCCATGGATCAGTTTGATTTTTTGCTGGGTACCTGGAAGGTGGAAGGGAAAGATCAATATGAAGCCTGGGTGAAAGAGAGTCAGATTGAATTCTCGGGGCATGCGTATGCGAACATGGACAGGCAGATCAGGATCCTGGAATCCATCACCATCAAACAAACGAACGATCAGATCATGTATGAGGCCACAGTACCTGACCAGAATGAGGGACAAACCATACCGTTTATTCTGAACGAAGAGGTGAAACCCTGTTTCTCCTTTGAAAATCCGGGACACGATTTTCCTAAAAAAATACAGTACTGCATAATATCAGAATCTGTATTGGATATCCGCGTATTGGGCGAGGAAGGAGAGGGCTACAGCTATACGTTGCTCAGGCAGTAAGGCATGGGAATGGGCATAGGAATGGGCATAGGCATGGGAATGGGCATGGAGCCAGGCCCCGTCAACTTCTGCAGCATTTTTTTCCAATGGGTTTGGCAAGCAAAGAGACTTGTTTAACTTGCGCCATCCAAAACAAAAATGACCATATATGTTCAAGTATTTGAAAAAGAGCTTTCAGCGAAAGATAGCCCGGCGTGTCACCAGGGAATATCCCCATAGCATCATTCGCTTTGATCTGGAAAAGGAGGGGGTGATTGAGTTTGCCAAATGGGAAAACCCCCTGGCCTCCCCCATCCAGATCAGGCAGTCGGATATTGACTTTTTCCGGAAATTCATACAAAAGGGAGATTTTGTGATCGATGTGGGCGCAAATATCGGGGATACCACGGTTCCCATGGCCCTGGCGGCCGGGAAAGAAGGGCTGACCCTGGGATTTGATCCCAATCCTTTTGTATATAAGATTCTGGAAGCCAATGCCTCCCTGAATAAGGAGAAAACGAATATTGTGCCTGTCTGCAGCGCCATTTCCGCCGAAGAAGAAGAGTTTTATTTTATATCCTCCGAAGCTTCCTTTGCCAATGGGGGGATCTCCCCCACCAGGAAAAGCCATCATGGAAAATACATCTGTGAGGAGAAAGTAAAGGGAGTGAACCTGCTGGACTATCTGCAGTCCAATTTCCAGGATCAACTGAGTAAGCTGAGCTTTATCAAGATCGATACGGAAGGCTATGACAAGGAGATCATACGATCCATTTCAGATTTGATTGACCGTCACAAACCCATCATTATCGCTGAAAGCTTTGGAAAGAGTACGGATGAAGCCAAAAAAGAACTGTTTGAGCTTATCAGCAGGCATGGATACAAGCTAAGCTACTTTGAAGATTTTACGTATGATGCCCCCACCCAGGAAATACGCACGGCGGAAGAAATGACCCAGTGGCGCAACACCATTAACATCTATGCCATTCCGCTTGAAAAGGTGGATCATTTCCAATAATTTCCCCAATAAAACGTAGAATCTGCAAACCCTTCCCGCTCTGCCTTGTTATATACCCATTGGTAATTTGAGAATATAATAATAAGAAAGCATATGCATACCATCATCGGAGCTGGCGGAGGGATCGGCATCCCCCTGGCCAGGGAATTGAGAACATACACAGACCAGATCCGGCTGGTAAGCCGGAATCCCAAGCAGGTGAACGAGGCGGATGAATTATTCCCTGCAGATGTGAACGACCTGAGCCAGGTAGATAAGGCCATCGCCGGCAGCGAAGTAGTATATGTGGTCATCGGGTTTGAATACAAACTCAGGGTCTGGCAGAAAACCTGGCCCGCGTTCATGGAAGCCGTGATTCAATCCTGCAAGAAACATCAGGCCAGGCTGGTATTCTTTGACAATGTATACATGTATGCCAAGTCAGCCATTCCCCATATGACCGAAGATTCACCCTTGGATCCGCCCAGCAAGAAGGGCCAGGTAAGGCTGAAGTTGCACCAGATGATCATGGAAGAAGTGGAAAAGGGCCAACTCACTGCATTGATCGCAAGAGCAGCTGATTTTTACGGGCCCCATAACAAAAACAGTGCACTCTCCATCATGGTGGCGGATAATTTGCTGAAAGGAAAAAAGGCCCAGGCATTTGGCGATCTGAGCAAAATACACACCTATACCTACACCCCCGATGCAGGCAAGGCAACGGCTATGCTGGGAAATACCCGGGATGCTTTCAATCAGGTATGGCACCTACCCACCACCAAGGAAAAGTTAAGCAACAGACAATGGATCCATATGATCGCGGAGGAACTCCAAGTCGAGGCAAAAATTCAGTCCATACCCACATGGATGCTGCACCTTCTGGGTGTATTCATGCCTGCCATGAAAGAATTTCCTGAGATGATGTATCAATTTGATCAGGATTATATCTTTGACAGTAGTAAATTTGAACAGAAATTTGGCTTGGTGGCCACTTCGCCCCGGTATGGCATCAAAAGCCTGTTATCAGAATAATAATAATTTCGGCATGGAAAATAAGACCCTCAAACCCATTCTCATTTCCCTTTTGGCCTTTGCCTTGATGGCTCCCGCTTTTTCACAGGCCAGGAGCGGACCGAATTATGAAAGCCCCGAGGACAGCATAGCCTGTGGCAAGCACCTATCGGCCTACAGGACCTTCTTTAAGATCGATCTCTATGATTATGCCATGGAAACCTGGCTGAAAGCATTCAATGATTGTCCCGCATCCAGCGAGATGATGTATATCGATGGCGTGACCATGTACCGGAGTTTCATCCAGAAAGCCCCCGAAGGTCCTGTCAGGGAAGCCAGGATCGACTCCCTGATGCTCATTTATGACCGCAGGATGCAATACTTCGGTGGGGAAGGAAACATTCTTGGCCGCAAGGGAAGGGCGCTGCTTACCTACCGTGGATCGGATATAGAGCAGGTGCAGAAAGCCTATGAAATGCTGAAACGGAGTGTTGAACTTGAAGGCAAAGATTCCCAGGAAGCGGTCATGCTCCTGCTCATATCTGCCGGGATTACATTGAATCAACAGGACCTGATGGACGACAATCAGCTCTACGATGACTATTTTCTGGTCCATGGATACCTGGACCAGATTGAAGGCAGAAGCTCCCGCAGAGACCGGACCCGGACAAAAATCGATGAGCTCATGCTCAAGGAAGAGGCCCTTAGGTGTGAAGCACTCGACCGTTATTTCGAAGCCTCGCTTACGGGGGATAGTACAGATATAAGCCTGCTCGAGCGAATTGTCAATGTCTACCAATTGTCGGTATGCAATCTGTCGGATGTATACGTGGCAGCCTCGGAAAGTCTGTATGCCCTTGAACCCGGGCCGGAATCGGCCCACAACCTGGGGGTCATTTTCCTCAGCAGGAACCAACCAGAAAAAGCGGAAGCCTATCTTAGAGAAGCGGTCGAGGCCGAAAACATCGACAATGATACCAGGGCTGAATGGTATTTTGACCTGGCCATGGTGACTTATGCCAACATGGACTACTGCCAGGCCATTGAATATGCCCGTGAGGTCATCAAGCTGAAGCGTGACTACGGGGAAGCCTACATCCTGCTGGGAGATGCGTTTGTGGCAGCCCGGGAGACTCTGGGGGATGAATTCCGGCAAAGCACTGTATTCTGGGCTGCGGTGGACCAGTATCGAAAAGCTGCTGCTACAGATCCCTCCCTTGCAGAGGAGAGCAATCAAAAGGCAAACCAGTACCTCGGGCTATTTCCCGATGGTGAAGAGATCTTCTTCCGGGATCTCAAAGAGGGAGATCCCTACCAGGTGGGAGGATGCATCAACGCCAATACCACTGTGAGGCCAAGGAAATAGGCACTGCCCTTGAAAACCAAGCCCCATCATTCCGGGTGATAATTCCATTTTCTTATTCCCGGCATTTCTATTACATTCATGCATAAATTTAGAGCATGATTGGAAATGGTTTTCAGCCCAAGGCAGCTTTCAGGGCGCTCAAGGTGATTTTCTACGCGCTTAACACGGGTTTGCTCCTCTTTTTCATGGTGGGTGTTTATCTCAACGGTATGCAGATCCCACCCTTCAAAGCGGAACTGGATATCCTGAACATGGTAAGCATTTTTCTGCTGGCCTCCATCCCGGGAGGGTACATTGTATCCAACAGGAAATTTGATGCCATCGATGCCGGGGATTCCTTCCGGGGCAAATGGGAGCAGTTTCAAACTGGGATGGTAATCCGGTGGGCCATGATCGAAGGGGCTGCCCTTTTTTCCCTGGTGGGCCTCATTGTGTTGCATGATGCCAAACAGCTTGTACTTTTCATTATTTGCATATTGGCGCTTTCCATGAATTCGGTAAACCGCGAGAAGGCAACCAGGCTGGCCAAACTGAATCCTGAAGAATCCAGGGCCCTAGGGGAGTGACAATGCCTCCAACACCTCCTTTTTATAGGAACGGCTGACGGGAAGCTCCATCCCTCCTACCACCACATGTTCCCTTGAGAAAGTGGATATTTTGGACCGGTTCACAATGAAAGAGCGATGGATCCTGATAAATCCCTCCGGCAGGTATTCCTCCATGTGGGAAATCTTTTCTTTGGAGCTCACCTGGGTCCCGTTTTCCAGGTGGATCTTGATGTAATCGGCCAGGCTCTCGATGAATAGCAGTTCATCGAAGCGGATCCTGGAGGTTTGCCGGTTGGAACGCACCGTGAAATATCCCTGATCCAGCAGGGTCTGTTTTTCTTCCAGCTGCCCGATGACCCGCTGGTCCACAAAGTAGTGCTTGATCAGAAGGATGAAGGATTTGAACAGGACGATGAAGTACATGATGCCTGCCAGGGTGTAAACATCCGTGACCAGGGGGCCGGCCCGGTTGATCCCGAACTTCACGATCACCAGCATGGAAATGACGCTGGCCAGCAGTTCCAGGCAAAGGGAGACCACCAGCATATACAAGGAATAGATCACGAATTTTCTGAACTTCCTGGTGAACAGGAAGCGGGGCACCAGGTAGTAGTTAAAAAAATAGGAGGTTCCCATGACCACGGGCAGCAGGAGCGATACAAAATAATAGGCCTCAGCATATCCCCCGAACCAGGAGGCGAAAATCAGGGTGAGGATGCCATAGACCAGGATCCAGAACAGGATGTGTTGATAGGTTTTCATATCGATTCCCTGACCAAAGATCGCAAAAAATGTAGTTCCTGAACAGCTCAGTCGATGGAATGCAGGTTTTGAGACGGATTCGACCTTGACCTGTATGCCCTGTCGCATGTAGCTTTGTAGTAAGAATTTTTGTTTCACCAAATACGCATCATTATGAAAGATTTATTTTTTATGGGAGGTCCCCTGTTCATGGGCATACTCACCACTTTGCTGGTCATATTGCTGGCTATCTCAGTGTATTTCTTCTTACGGATTATGTCAGGCAAAGCTGCCGGCCAGGACAACTTTGCTCACAAACTGACCTATGTGAAATCTGTGGGCCTCTTCATCATGATCACCGGGATCCTGGGTCAGCTGATCGGATTGCTTGAGGCTTTCAAGGCCATCGAGCGGGTGGGCGACATATCACCCGCCATGCTGGCCGGAGGACTGAAAGTTTCCATGATTACCACCCTCTATGGCATCCTGATCTACCTCTTTTCCATACTGATCTGGTTCCTGCTGGACCTTTTGCACCATAAAAAGCTCAACCCATGAAAAAAATACAATTCCTATCCAAGACAGGGCTGATCACCCTTTGGGTTCTGTGCCTGCTCTATCAGCCCGCACAGATCCAGGGACAAGACCAGGCCCAGGCCCAGGATCCCTACAGCGGGATCTGGGAAGGCACCTTTATGAACGACTTCAGAACCGCCATCCTGCTTGACCTCAGAGAGGATGGGGGGTATGCGGGTAAAATCCTGATGTACAGTGGAGCTCAGCAGATTCAAAATGATGAGATCACCCGGATCAGCGTGGATAACCTGACACTAAGCTTCTACATTGCCGCCAAGGAGACCACCTTCCAGGGGACCTTTGACCCGGCACTGAAGGAGCTTAACGGTACATTTGTATTTCCCGACAAATCGGAACATCCCCTGGTGGTCAGAAAAGCGGAAATATAGCCGCCCTGACTCCAGCCCATCGCTCCCATGCGGGTGGTGTCGATCAAGCCTTGGGCAGCCAGGTGATCTACGCC
>CBDTYO010000181.1:0-8206 GCA_965364615.1 uncultured Bacteroidia bacterium | reverse complement strand
TACAACATACGTGATCAATGGCCTGGGGGAAGTTACCGTGACCAATGATTTTGTCATGACAGTGGAAAAACTGCCCGAATTGCCCAGATTTGGGATGAACCTGGTCATGCCACGCAGTTATGAAACATTCACCTGGCTCGGAAGGGGCCCCCATGAATCATACCAGGACCGTAAAACCGGAGCCTTTGTGGATCTCTATACCGGGAGCGTGGCCGGCCAGTACTGGCCTTATATCCGCCCCCAGGAGAACGGAAACAAGGAGGACGTGAGATGGCTTGCCATCACCAGCAAGGAGGGATCCGGTATTCTTTTCCGGGGAGCCCCGCTGATCTCCGTATCCGCCCATCACAATATCATGGAGGATTTTGAATCGCCCGACCGGACAGATGGCAGGCACCGTGAAGGGGTCAAACCTGTCAACCGGCACACCACTGACGTGAAAGCCCGGGACCTGACCTCGGTGAATATCGATTACAAGCAGATGGGCGTTGGTGGAGACAATAGCTGGGGAGCCCCGATCCATGAGGAGTACCGCCTTACAGAGCGGGCCTACACGTATAGTTTCAAGATGATCCCTGTGCATGATTTCCAAATCCCGTAATTCCAAGGAACATGGACAGAAATGGTGCAATTCAACAACTGGATCAATCCAATACCCAATGGGATGTGGTTGTAATTGGGGGCGGAGCTTCGGGATTGGGAGCTGCCCTTGAAGCGGCCACCAGGGGTTACCAGACCCTGCTGCTGGAACAGGATGACTTTGCCAAAGGCACGTCCAGCCGAAGTACCAAACTGGTACACGGAGGCGTAAGGTACCTGGCCCAGGGAAATATTTCCCTGGTGCTGGAGGCCCTGAAGGAGAGGGGCCGTCTGAAATTAAATGCGTCCCACCTGGTCAGAGATCAGGCTTTTGTGATTCCCTGTTACCAGTGGTGGTGCGTTCCTTTTTACACCATCGGTCTCACCCTGTATGACCTGATGGCCGGACGATTGGGCATCGGCCGTTCCGTTCCCCTTTCGAAAAGAGGCGTGCGTGAAGCGCTGCCTGCCATACGTACCCGCAAGCTGAAGGGAGGTGTTCGTTATTTCGACTGCCAGTTCGACGATTCCCGCCTGGCCGTGAATCTGGCCCAGACCATTACGGAACAGGGAGGAGTGGTGATCAACCATATGAAGGTATTGGGACTGACATTGCAGGAAGGCCGCATCACCGGCGTGGAAGCCGGGGATACGGAGACCGGAAAGCAATACAGGATCCCTGCCAGGGCTGTGATCAATGCCACCGGAGTGTTTGTGGACGACATACTGAAAATGGAAGATCCCGAGGCCAGAGACGTGGTCAAACCCAGCCAGGGCATCCACCTGGTGATGGACCGGGATTTCCTCAGGGGAGAGGAAGCCTTGATGATTCCCAAGACTTCGGATGGAAGGGTGCTTTTTGCGGTTCCCTGGCACAACCGGGTGGTGGTGGGGACCACCGACGTGGAGAAAGAAAAGGCCGAGCTGGAACCCAAGGCCGAAGAAGCAGAGGTGGAGTATATCCTGGAAACAGCCGGACGTTTCATGGAACGTGCTCCTGCCCGCACGGATATCCTGGCGGCAAGTGGACCACCTACAGGAAAATGGGGGAGGACGTGGTCAACAAAGCTGCTGCTCTGGCAGGTTTGCCTGCCAGGGAATCTGTGACCGCCAGCCTCAAGATCCACGGGCATGTGGAGCAGGTCGACCGGACAGATCCCTTGTATTGGTATGGCAGCGACCGAAAACAAATTGACCGGCTCATCGAGGAGGATCCGGAAATGGGAAGGGTGCTGAGTGAAAAACTGCAAATGGTGGAGGCGCAGGTGGCCTGGGCAGTAAGGATGGAAATGGCCAGAAGCGTGGAGGATTTTCTGGCGCGCCGTACCAGGGCCATCCAGCTGGATGCCCTTGAATGCATCCGATTGACGCCCCGGGTGGCTGAGATCATGGCCAGTGAGCTGGGTTATGGCGGGGACTGGATCAGGAGCCAGGTGAAAACCATGACTGATTTGGCTTCGGCACATCTTTTAAACTAACTTACTAACCTTTATCTATTCACATGAGCGAAGCGAATACCAAGTTTATTCTGAGCCTGGACCAGGGCACCACCAGTTCCAGGGCCATTGTATTTGACCATTCCGGAAAGATGACTGGTTCGGCCCAGAAAGAATTCAGACAGATATTCCCTCAACCCGGATGGGTGGAACATGATCCCCTGGATATCTGGAACTCCCAGCATCGGGTGATGCATGATGCCCTCCGGGAAGCCGGAATTGGCGCCGGAGATTTGGCTGGCATCGGGATCACCAATCAGCGGGAGACCGCCATCATCTGGGACAGGAAGAGCGGCGCACCCTTGTGCAATGCCATAGTATGGCAGGACCGCCGTACTTCCGGATATTGTGATGAATTGAAATCACAGGGTCACAAGAGGATGATCCAGGAAAAGACCGGACTGGTGATCGATGCCTATTTTTCTGCCACCAAATGGAGGTGGATGCTGCATCATGTTCCCGGTGCCAGGGAGAAGGCAGAGGCAGGGGAACTGGCCCTGGGAACAGTAGATTCCTGGCTGATCTGGAACCTTACGGGCGGAAGTGTGCATGTCACCGATGTGACCAATGCCAGCCGCACCATGTTGTACAATATCAATACCCTGGAGTGGGATGGGGAACTGCTGGATCTGTTCGGGATTCCCTCCAGCATGTTGCCCGATGTCCGTTCCTCCTCCGAGGTCTATGGAAAAACCTCCTCCGACATATTTTCAAAGGCTGTGCCCATTGCCGGGATCGCCGGTGATCAGCAGGCAGCTACCTTTGGGCAAATGTGCCTGCGACCCGGATCGGTCAAATGTACCTACGGTACGGGGTGCTTCATTTTGTGCAATACCGGAGATAAGCCTGTGCTCTCGGGCAACAACCTGGTGACCACCATTGCCTGGCAGGTAAACAACAAGACCACCTATGCCCTGGAAGGCAGCATCTTTATCGGGGGAGCCGTGATTCAGTGGCTGAGGGATGGTCTGGGCATCATAAAAAAATCGTCCGATGTGGAGAAACTGGCCGAGTCGGTCCCCGACAACGGGGGTGTTTGTTTTGTTCCAGCCTTTACCGGACTGGGCGCCCCGCATTGGGACCAGTATGCCAGAGGCATCATTGGGGGACTCACACGGGGAGCCACAGCGGGTCACATTGCGAGGGCTGCCTTGGAGAGCATAGCCTTCCAGGTGAACGATGTGATGGCTGCCATGGAGGAGGATGCAGGAATCAGGATCGGGGAACTGCGTGTGGATGGCGGTGCCGTGGTCAACGACCTTCTGATGCAGTTCCAGGCCAACCTGATCGGCATTCCCGTGATCAGGCCCGAGAACATCGAAACCACGGCCCTGGGCGCTGCTTACCTGGCCGGACTTGCGGTGAATTTCTGGGCCTCGGTGGAGGAGATCGGGGAACAGTGGGCCATGGACCGGACTTTCAGCAGCAAAATCAAACCCGAAGAGCGCATGGCATTGATGCAGGAGTGGGAGAAAGCAGTATCCCGGGCACGGTCCTGGGAGAATGCCTAACCGGGATACGTTAGAATTTTATCAATTGATCCGTTAAATATTAACCAATAACTTTCTCTTTATGAACGAATACATGGCAGAATTCATCGGTACCTTCCTCCTGATACTTCTGGGTAACGGAGTGGTAGCCAATGTAGTACTGAAGGAAACCAAGGGGCATGCAGGAGGCTGGCTCCTGATTTCCATGGGTTGGGGATTGGGTGTGTTTGTTGGGGTATCGGTGGCAGGCCCCGTTTCGGGAGCCCATATAAATCCTGCAGTGACCCTGGGACTGGCCGTTGCAGGCCAGTTTGCCTGGAGCCAGGTTGCCCCCTTTGTAATAGCCCAGATGTTTGGTGCCTCTGCCGGTGCACTCACTGTATGGCTGTTTTACCGCCATCATTTTAACCGAACAGAGGATGGCGGTACCCAACTGGCTTGTTTTTCCACAGGACCGGCCATCCGGAAACCCTTGAACAATTTCATCAGCGAGTTGATTGGCACCTTTGTGCTACTCTTTGTGATCCTCTATATTGCCGAACCGGAACTTACACTGGGTTCTGACGTGGAGGCAAAGATCGGCCTGGGTACCCTGGGAGCCCTTCCCGTGGCCCTGCTGGTAACTGCCATTGGTATTTCCCTGGGTGGCACCACGGGTTATGCCATCAATCCTGCCCGTGACCTTGGCCCGCGCATCATGCATTCCATTCTGCCCATGGATCATAAGGGGAGCAGCGACTGGAAATACTCATGGATACCCGTGTTCGGACCCTTTGTGGGGGCTACACTGGCTGCCTTACTCTATCTGCTTCATCAGATGATTTTCGCCTGACTTATTCGTAACGCAGGGCCAGCACAGGATTGGTCCGGGCCGATCGAATGGCATGGTAGAGCACAGTGAGGATGGCCACCGTGGCCGTAGCCAGGGCCGTGATTACAAAGAGATCCGCTTTCAGATCGATCCGGAAAGAGAACTCCTTGAGCCACCGGTTGGCGATAAACCAGACCGAGGGCAGGGCAATCACCAGTGAGATCAGCACATAGAGGGAGAAATCCCGGATCATCATCAGGGTGATCTGGTGTTCCATGGCCCCCATGGATTTGCGGATCCCGATTTCCTTGGTCCTTCGCTGGGCTGTGAAGGAAGCCAGGGCAAACAGACCCAGCGAGGCAATGATCATGGCCACCACCGTAAAGATCTTTAATAAAATGGACATTCGTTCTTCACCACGGTACATGTTATCGATGGCCTCATCCACATAGGTGAAATCGAAAGGATACTGGGGCAACATCTCTTCCCAGGTCTCCTGCATGGAGGCCAGTGCCTCCTGTGGAGCATGATCGTCCAGCCGGACCACCATGTGTTGGAGCATTTCCGGTGGAAGCGGAGCCAGTGCCATGGGTTCAATTTCATCTCCCAGCGGCTTGAAGTGGTAATCTTTCATTACACCCACCACCTGGCCGTGGATTCCCATGAAAGTCAGGTCCATGCCCACTACCTCCTCCTTGCCAATGATATCTGCCAGGGTGGTATTGATGATCCAGTTGGCAAGGGTATCGCTGCTAAACATGTCGGAGGGAAAGGCATCGCTAAAATCACGGCCTCCCTGGAGGGTAATTCCCATGGTCTCAACAAAATCATGATGAACGCCCGTGAAGGATACCAGAACATCCTGTTCAGGGTCCTTTCCCTCCCAGTTGATCCCGCTGGAATTGGAGCCTATCCGGTAAGGGGCTTGCATGGAAGCAGTGGCATTCAGCACACCCGGGTGCTCCATGAAGCTTTGCTTGAGCGTCTCGTATTCCTGGTTCAGATTGCCCCGAAGGGGAATGTGCACCAGATTGTGTTTGTTGTAACCCAGGTCGGCATTCCGCATAAAGGTCAATTGCCGGGTGGCCACCATGGCCCCCGTGATCAGGATCACGGCCAGGGTGAACTGAAAGACTACCAAAATCTTACGCAGCAAACCACTCCCTGTTCGCTGGTCGTTTTGCTCCCGGATGGCACGAACTGGTCTCAGGGCCGAAAGATACAGGGCAGGGTAGGATCCGGCGAGCAGGGTAGTTACCACCAGCACCCCGAGGATGCCCAGTAGAAATTGGGATGCAAAGAGCCCGGCCGGTACAATGTCTTTCCCTGAGATATGGTTGAATTTGTTAAGCAGCGCCAGTACCAGCAGGAAGGCCAGTACCACCGAAATCAGGGTCTGTACAAAGGATTCGCTCAGATATTGCTGCACAAGGTGCCACCTGGATGCCCCATTCACTTTCCTGAGCCCGATCTCTTTGGCACGGATGGAGGATCTTGCAGTGGCGAGATTCATGAAATTGATGCAGGCGATCAGCAGGACGAAGAAAGCGATGGCACCGAAAATATATACATACAAAATGGCTCCCGGCGAGCGACCGAAACCGAAGTAGCCGTGAAGGTGGATCCTCGAAAAAGGGGCCACCATGTAATCGATGGTGTTATTCTCCTTGTAAATGTTTGTGACCTCGGTGATCTTACGGCTTACAATGCTGTCCACGGCCCCTTCCTGCAGCTTTACACAGGTCATGATGGAATTGGTTCCCCACGAGTCCTCGTTCCGGTCCTCCAGAGTGAGATAGTTCCAGGGGAAAAGGACTTTAAAACCGAGAATGGTGTTGGAGGGGGGATCCTCTATGACGGCGGAAACGGTGAATGGCTGGTCCTGGTTCACCAGGATGGTTTGCCCTACCGGATTTTGATCGCCAAAATACTTGGTAGCTACCTCTTCGGTCAGGACCATCGTATTGGGTTCCCGTAGCACATCTTCTTTGTTGCCATATTTGAAAGGGAAGGTGAACATGTCAAAAAAGGAGGAGTCCACGACCACGATACCATCTTCAAAGAATTTATTTTCTCCCTGGGTGAACAGGTGCCCGCCCCTGAAGGCCAGTCTGCACTGCTCTTCGATCTCAGGCACTTCCTCCTTCCAAACCGGGCCGGATACAAAGGGGGTTACATTCACGTGGTAGGGCTCTGCATCGGAGTAGTACTGGTCCTCTTCCACCCGGTAGAGCCGGTCAAAATCCGTGTGGAACCTGTCAAAGCTCAGTTCGTGCTGCACCCAGAGCAGCATGAAGAGGGCGCAGGCGAGGCTGATGGACAATCCTATGATATTGATGATGGTGATTCTTTTTTCCTTGAACAACAGGCGGAGCACCTGTTTGAGCTGTTTTAGAGTCATCTGTGCGAAGATTTTTATAAAAGACGAGCCAAGTTACCCTTCATTACACTTCCAAAACACTAAATTTGCGGATATGCTAAAAATCAAAGAAAATGAATAGAGATATTGACCTGTTTGCGTTGATCGAACACGAACAGCAGCGACAGAAAAGGGGCATTGAACTGATCGCCTCTGAAAACTTTGTCAGCATGCAGGTAATGGAAGCCATGGGTTCCTGCCTGACCAACAAATATGCGGAAGGCTATCCTGGACATCGCTATTACGGAGGGTGTGAAGTGGTTGATGAAGTGGAGAGCCTGGCCATAGAAAGGCTTTGCGAGCTCTATGGAGCCGAATACGCCAATGTGCAGCCGCATTCAGGGGCGCAGGCCAACATGGCAGTTTTCCTGACCGTGCTTGAACCCGGCGATACCTTTATGGGGCTCGACCTGAGCCATGGCGGGCACCTCTCCCATGGCTCCCCCGTCAACAGCTCCGGGATTCTCTACAGGGCCGTATCCTATGGATTGGATGAAACGACAGGTCTCATCGATTACGATGCCATGGAAGAATTGGCCATGAAAGAGAAACCCAAATTGATTGTGGGCGGAGCTTCGGCCTATTCCCGGGAGTGGGACTATCCGCGGATGAGGGCGATTGCCGATAAGATCGGAGCACTTTTCATGGTGGATATGGCCCATCCGGCGGGGCTGATTGCTGCCGGTTTGCTGGACAATCCGCTTCCCCATGCCCATATTGTCACTTCCACCACCCACAAGACCTTGCGAGGTCCCCGCGGCGGTATCATCCTTATTGGAAAAGACTATGAAAACCCGTGGGGCCGCAGCACCAAGAAGGGAGTGATCCGCAAGATGTCTTCCCTGATCAATTCTGCCGTTTTTCCGGGAATCCAGGGAGGACCCCTGGAACATATTATTGCTGCCAAGGCAGTTGCTTTTAAAGAAGCGCTTGACCCCGAATTCAAAAGCTATCAGCTGCAGGTGAAGAAGAATGCGGCGGTCATGGCGGAAGCCTTTATGAAATTGGGCTACAAAGTGGTTTCCGACGGAACTGACAACCACTCCATGCTCATCGACCTGCGGACACGGACCGAAGAAATTACGGGGAAGCAGGTGGAAAATACGCTGGTGGAGGCCGATATCACGGTGAACAAGAACATGGTCCCCTTCGATTCCAGGTCTCCTTTTCAGACCAGCGGCATTCGCGTGGGAACTCCTGCCATATCCACCAGGGGTGTCAAAGAGGATGTGATTCCGGATATGGTGGCCATGATTGACCAGGTCATCATGAACATCGATGATAAGATGCTGATCGACGATGTGCGTAAAAAAGTCAACGAGATGATGGTCGATTACCCCATGTTTGTTGCCTGATCGCGCCTGCATGGAGTGGTATACCTATATCATTGTTGTGGCTGTGGGGATTGTGG
>CBDTYO010000180.1:0-8233 GCA_965364615.1 uncultured Bacteroidia bacterium | reverse complement strand
CAGAGTGATTCAACAGGTCAGGTGATAAAAGCGAGGTAAATACTATCATATTTAAGGTAAGGAGGCTGTCTTGAGCAATCAGGACAGCCTCTCCTATTTCCAGAGGGATGGTTTTGTGTTAGTTAAACCAGTAAGACAGTTTCACCACAAGGCCCCGGTTCTTGGTGTGCCATCCGGTGGGATAGGCATTCTCGGTATATACAATAAACAGGTCTGATACGGGGGCAAATCGCCACTGGAAACGCATGTTCACGTTCACATTGTCGATCTGGTTGTTGTACTGTACAAAGGTGGTGAAGAACAGCTTTTCCGTGAAGGTCACGTCCAGCCTGGGTCCGACCAGCACCAGGTCCATGCTGGTGTAGGGTTCGGGCATCAAAACCCGGTTGTAGGAGGCAGCCAGCGAAATGCTGCCATAGGGTTGAACCCGGTAGTTCATCTCGGCTTCCAGGGCTGTCCTGGTACCCCCGAAAAAACCTCCATAGCGGCCTTCCAGCATGAAGGTAAACAGCCACTTCTGGGTGGACAGGTAGGAGAGGGATACTTCGGTCGCATTGATCTCGGTTCCCGCCGGGATCTCCACTCCCCCGGTGTTGGTGGGATCAAAGGGCTCAAGCAGGCGGATATAGCTTTCTTCCAGGCCCAGGGCGATCACGCTCCGGTCCCTCCAGGTAAGTGAATAGCTCAGGTCGATCTCCCGGTCGGTGAGAGAGAAGTCGGGCTCGAAGTACAGATCCGCCTCCAGCTTGGGACCATGATTGGTCACCCTGCGGTTGTTGGTATAGAACTGGTAGCCGATGGTGGGATTGGTCTGGTGGTAGCCGGTGCGTCGCACAAAACCCATTTCGGCAAGGTAATTGCCCCCGATATAGGCCTGGCTCCAGCCGGCAGAAAACTGTTCTGTGCTGTACTTGATTATCCCGGCGGTGGCAAAGCGATTGCCTTCCGGACCCGGATTGAACGACTGGTGGTAGAAGGCCTTCCCTGTCCAGTTATTGTCTATGCTGGCAAAGTTAAATTCGGTGCCTGCCACCCGGTTAAAGGCATAGGCATTGTAGGCGGTATCGTCCGGCGTGGCAACGACCTGCTTGTTTGTCATAAAAACTCCCAAATTGGATCGTGCCAGTACCTTTCGCTGCAGGACCGCCACGCTGAAGTTGTCGGCCGAATTCAGGTCCTTGACAGCGGTTTGCATGTTCATGAGACCTACGCGCCAGTTCTCACCGGCCTGTCCGCTGAGCCTGGCGCCTGCGATCACCGGCGAATTCAGTCCGATGCGCCTTGAAAAGAAGGGCCTTACAGTCTCGGTTCCCAGGTTGGCAAAAAGGTCGCTGTTCTCCAGGAAGAATTTCCTTTTTTCGGGGAAGAAAAGTTCAAAGCGGTCCAGGTTGACCTGCTGGCGATCCACTTCCACCTGGGAGTAGTCGGGATTGATGGTCACGTCCAGGTTCATGGAGGTAGACAGGATCAGTTTGGCATCCAGTCCCGCATTGGCCTTGTATTGGACGGGATCGCCAGATTCGGTATCGCGGGTGGCCTTGCCGGACACATACGGGATCAGGGAAGCCCTGATACCCGATTCGGGAGGCGCATCCTCCCAGGCAAGGGTGCCGGTAAATGCCAGGGTGGCCGAGGCAAACTGCCGGGGCACGGGGGCCCAGGCCGATTTTTCATTGGTCTTCAGGTCCAGCCGGCTGAAGTTGATCCCCCATTCCGTATCTCCTTCCCGGTAGCGTATGGTCCGGAAGGGGATCCTGAATTCGGCCACCCAGCGGTCCTCGTAGTTCTGCACGGCTGAGTACCATTTGCCATCCCATTCGTTGGCCACTTTCCCCCCATCGGCCTGCATGCCGTCCCATTGTCCGCCCACGGCATTTACCCCGAAGGCAAAGCCGTTGGTTTGGTCGTTGTAGGTATCGATGGCAGCAAAAAAATTGTCGTTCTTGTTAAAGCTCCAGTCCCTGCGGTAGGATTCTGCAGGTCGCTTTCCGGGCATGGGATCGTAACAAATGATTCCCATGTAAATATTGTCCTGGTCATAGGCCACCATCACTTCGGTTTGCGCCTGGGCGTAGCCGGTATCGGTGGGGGTGATCCGGTGGAAAGGTCCGGTCTTCTGGGCCCGGGACCAGATTTCTTCGTCCAGCAGTCCGTCAATGGTTACAGCCTGATCTGTCTTCAGGGCCTGTAGCCTGAAGTTGGCCCGGTTCACGGGAGTGCCCTGACCCTGGGCGGTCTGAAAAATAGCCAAAAGGCTGAGCAGGGCAAGAATGATTCTTGTTTTCATCATTGGAGGTCTAAGAAGCTGACGGAAATCTGTCAGGAAATCAAAGCGCAAAGATAATCAAGAAACTTATACAGGACCTGCTGGTTGTATTCAAAATAATCTGTTTCGGCCAGGATCTCTTTGGCTGTTTGAATGTGGGGTCCTTCCACCAGTTCGTCTCCACAGTGTTCCACCATTTCGCTGACAGAACCGGGAGTTACTTCCAGGTGAAACTGCAGGGCCACCACCCTGCGGTCATAAATAAAACCCTGGTTGGGAAATAAGTGAGAACGGGCGATCCGAACCGCTCCTTCGGGGATATTGAAGGTGTCCCCGTGCCAGTGGAACACTTTCCTGGTCCCGGGCAGATCCTTGAAGATCCGGAATTCGCCCAGGGAGGGAAGGAATTGCAGGTTGTGCCACCCAATCTCCTTTGCCGGTCCGGGATAGACCTCTTCTCCCAGGGCTGCCGCCAGGATCTGGGCACCCAGACAAATGCCAAGGGCTGGTTTGCCCGAACGGATATATTCCCCCACCCATTCAATTTCCTCCTGCATCCAGGGGTGAATGTGAAAATCGAATACGTTCATGGGTCCACCCATGATGATCAGGAGGTCCACTTCTACGGCTTCGGGCAGACTTTCATTTTCATAGAAGCGGGTATAATCCAGGCGGTGCCCCTTTTTCCGGATCCAGTCGGCCATGACCCCCGGGCCCTCAAAAGGAACATGCATAAAACACCTGATCTTCAGTGGCTTAATCATCGTCATCTTCCTTGGTTAATCGGCGAAGGAGCTCGCGCACCAGATCCACACTCTCAATATAATAGGAGGCTTTGGTGGTCTTGGTCCCGACTTTGATGGAATAGGCTTCCTCTGGCATGGCTTCAAAGGTATATTCATCGGTCCAGTCGTCTCCCACTGCAAACACAAAATCGTAGGCCGCATCGCCCATTTTTTGGGAAGCTGCCCTGCCCTTATTGATGCCTGAATATTTGATCTCCAGCACCTTATCCCCGTCCATGATCTCCAGGTTCAGGTTGGAGGTCAGCGTACGCAATTCATCCTTCAACTCCCAGGCCCGCTGCAATCCCAGATCCGGATCGGATTTCCGGTAATGCCAGGCCAGTGAAAAATTCTTATGTTCAATGAAGGACTTGGGGGTCTGGTCCACGTAATATTCCAGCAAGGGTTCCACCGATGCCTTCCATTCGTTATTGATCTGTTCCATCATGTGCCATTCCCCTCCGGGTTCACGGAACCATACCCCGTGTTCCGCCACGAAATGGATGTTCCAGGCAGGATCGAACCAGAGGCTCAGGGTCTCCTTGTCCCTGCCGCTAATGATCACCACGGTGTTATTTGGATCTTCGGACAGGGGCTTGAGGATATCGTAGAGCTCTTGGTTGGGCTTTGCATCCTCAGGGTTTTTGGTGAACCAGGAAAGGGTACCATCGTAATCGAGGAAGAGAATCCGTCTTTTTGTCTCCCGGTACCTGGCCACCAGTTTGTGCATGCGGGTGATGTTGATCTTCCGGGCCAGTTTATACTCCTGGATCTCTTTGATCCCCTCCAGGCTGGATATAAATTCCCTGGCCCAGCGGGTGACCGTGTAACGCTGGAGCCGCATCATCATCACCCGGTTTCGCCGGATCTGTTCTTCTTCCGGCATCTCCATGGCTTCCTTAATGGCTTTGGCTATGGCGTCCAGGTCATTGGGGTTCACCATAAGGGCTTCATGCATTTCTTTGGAGGCACCGGCCAGCTCGCTAAGGATCAGCACCCCCGTACCGTCATGACGCGAGGCTACAAACTCTTTGGCTATCAGATTCATGCCATCCCGAAGCGGTAGAATCAACGCAATGTCGGAGAGGGAGTAGAGATCAATTCGCTCATCCACCGAAAAGGTTTGGTTCAGGTATCGAATGGGGGTCCAGGTAATTGTGCCATAGTTGCCATTGATCCTTCCCACCAGTTCATCCACCTTGCTTTTCAGGTTGAAAAATGAATCACTGGTCTCCCCCGAGGGGATGGCCTGGACGATCATGCTGACCCTTCCCTGGTATTCGGGATAGGTTTGAAGGAAACGTTCGAAG
The DNA here is from genome assembly GCA_965364615.1 of uncultured Bacteroidia bacterium. Taxonomy (GTDB): domain Bacteria; phylum Bacteroidota; class Bacteroidia; order Bacteroidales. Next base: position 3,872 of record CBDTYO010000180.1, on the reverse strand, counting down.
GCCCTGAGTCTTTGCGGGATCCCTTTGGTATAATCCAGTTTTCCGATGGACACGATCAGTTTTTCCAGTTGCCCCGACTCCTTGAACAGCTTCATTTCTTCCTGGATCACCGAATACCTGGCGTGTTCTCCATGGATCTCCAGGGCCTTGTTGCGGAACCGGTCATAGTTGATCCCCTTGGGGAACACATCCACCTTGAGGGTTCGTTCCCCGATGGAAATGCGGTTGAAGACAGAATCCACTCCCATGAGCCTTCGCACCGAGCTCATAAAGTGTCGCACATAGTCGTAAGTCTGGAATCCGATCAGATCTGCCCCCAGCATGCCTTCTATGATCTCGTTGCGCCAGGGCAGCAGCCTGAATATCTCAAATGATGGAAAGGGCACATGGATGAACAGTCCGATGGAGACCCCCGGTTTCTTTTCCCTGATCAGCTGGGGCAGCAACAACAAATGATAGTCGTGGATCCATAAGGTGTCACCATCGTTGATGATGTCCAGGATCTTGGAAGCATATAACTTATTGACTTTCAAATAGGCTTTCCAGGAGACCTCGCTGTAGGTCACATGCTCGGTAAAATAGTGGAACAGGGGCCACAGGGTGTTTCGGGAGAATCCGTGGGAGTATAAATTCCAGTCATGGTGCCTTGGAAACAAAGGGACACAGTGATGGGGATCCAGGGCTTTCCTGAGGGCGGCTTTTTCTTTGGGAGTAAATTCGTGGTGCTCCAGGTTGGTCAGTCCCACCCAGCGCGGTTCATATTCCTTGTAAAAATCCTGGAGACCCGAGATGGTCTGCTCATCTGCTTTCTCGATATGGAAACTATGGTTATCCTGTTTAATTCGGACAGGTAAAATGTTCGAGGCAAGGATGAGGCGTTTCATTTAGCGGGTTTTTTTACCAATGATTTGAAAGCTTCTATAAATTTAGATACCTTGATGGTGATAACAAAATATACTTTCAACACCATGGCCTTTACACCCAAGTTTGATGCAGTGATTTTTGATCTGGACGGAGTCATTACCAAAACAGCCCTTGTGCATGCTTCTTCCTGGAAGAAGATGTTTGATGAATACATGCGTTCCCGGGAGGAGCGTTTTGGGGAACCTTTCAGGGAATTCACCCATGCCGGAGATTATCTTCCCTATGTGGATGGCAAACCGCGTTACAAAGGAGTGGCTTCCTTCCTGGAATCCAGGGGCATCGATATTCCCTTCGGGGATCCTTCCGACGATCCTGAAATGGAAACAGCCTGCGGACTGGGGAACAAAAAGAACATAGTTTTCAATAAAGTGCTGGACGAGGAAGGTGTGGAAGTATATGAATCTTCTGTTGAAATGTTGCGCGGGCTGAAGGAAGCCGGGGTACGCATCGGCGTGGCTTCGTCCAGCAAGAATTGCAAACCGGTGCTGGAGAAAGCCGGCTTGCTCCATTTTTTTGAAACCCGGGTCGATGGCGTGGTATCGGCGGAGATCGGATTAAAGGGGAAGCCCGAGCCAGATATCTTTACCACCGCCTGTGACAACCTGGGGGTGGAATACCACAGGTCTGTGGTGGTGGAAGATGCGGTCTCCGGGGTGCAGGCAGGAAAGAAGGGAAATTTTGGACTGACCCTGGGTCTGGCCCGGGAGGACAATGTCAGGGAATTGTATGTGGGAGGGGCAGATGTGGTGGTGGAGGACCTGGCACAAATCGGACTGGAAGGAATCAATGACTGGTTTGAAAAGGGCATGCATGAGGATGCCTGGCTCTTGCGCTATTTCGATTATTCGCAGGATATGGAACGTTCGCGCGAGGCCTTGCTTGCAGTGGGCAATGGGTATTTTGGCACCCGGGGTGCCCTGGAGGAGAGCAAAGCCAACAAGGTGAATTACCCGGGCACCTATGTTTCTGGTTTATTCAACCGCCTGATATCGAAGGTGGGAGACAGAGATATTGAGAATGAGGATTTCGTAAATATCACCAACTGGTTGCCGGTTTCGTTTCGAATTGAAGACGGAGACTGGTTCGAATTTGATCCTGAACCTACGTTTGCAGTCAAACACATACAACGGACCCTGGATCTTAAATCCGGGGAACTCAGGCGGGAGCTGGTGGTGGAAGATGCAGAAGGAAGGCTTACCCGGGTGCTTTCCTCGCGTTTTGCGGGAATGGCAGATCCCCATCGAGCGGGCCTGAAGTATGCCATCACCCCCTTGAACTACAGTGGCAGGATGGAAATCAGGTCGGCGCTGACAGGAAATCACAAGAATTCCGGTGTGGAACGGTACAATAGCCTGAACCAAAAACAGCTGGAACCGGTGACAGAGATCGCGGAGGACGGGACCGTTTTTCTGGTGGTCAAAACCACCCAGTCGGATATCTTGATTGCCACAGCCTCCAAAACTGCACTGAGTGCAGGCGTTTCGCCGAAAATCAGTTCAGGTAATGGTTGGATTCAACAGGAGTATGCGTTTGAGGCCGGGAAGGGCCAGGAGGTGGTGCTTGAAAAACTGGTTTCGATCTATACTTCCAGGGATCCCGGAGTGGAAGATCCACTGGAAGAAGTCCGCTCCACCCTGGAGAAGCTGAGTTCCTATGAAAAAGAATTGAATTTGTCGGCTGGCAGGTGGAAGGAACTCTGGGAGAGGATCGATGTTCGGATTTCCGGCGATCGCGAGGCCCAAAAGCTGGTCAGGTTGCACCTCTATCACATGATGGTCAGTGCTTCTCCCCATCACGCAGGACTGGATTCGGGAATTCCTCCAAGGGGTCTTCACGGTGAGGCCTACCGTGGGCACATATTCTGGGATGAACTCTACATCCTCCCCTTGTATAATCTCCATTTTCCAGAAGTGGTGAAATCGGTACTGATGTACAGGTACCGGCGCCTGGATGCAGCCAGGGCCTATGCCAGGGAGTACGGATATGAAGGGGCCATGTTTCCCTGGCAGAGCGGGAGTGACGGACGGGAGGAAACCCAGATCATCCACCTGAATCCCTTGTCCGGGGAATGGGGAGACGATTACAGCTCCCTGCAAAGACATGTTTCCCTGGCCATCGCTTATAATATCTGGAATTACTTTCATGCCACGGATGATCTAGAATTCATGGAGCAATACGGGGCCGAGATGCTGCTGGATATATGCAAGTTCTGGGCGAGCAAATCGAAACCCGGAACAGGGGGAAGGTATGACATCGACAAGGTGATGGGTCCCGATGAGTTCCATGAAACCCTGCCAGGATCTGGTGAAGGCGGACTCACCAACAATGCCTACAGCAACATCATGGTGAGCTGGGCCATGGAAAGGGCCTTAGAGGTTCTGGAGGTCTTAGGCCCTGAGGCCCGGCAAAGGATCCTGGAGGAACTGGCGCTCAGTGGGACTTCTTTGGAAAAGTGGAAGCAGATCATGCACGGACTCACCCTCCATGTGTCTGAGAAGGGGATCATTGAGCAGTTCAAAGGCTATTTTGGGCTGGAGGAGCTCGATTGGGAACACTACAGGGAAAAGTACGGGGATATTCATCGCCTTGACAGGATCCTGAAGGCCGAAGGGCTCTCGCCGGATGATTATAAACTGGCCAAACAGGCCGATTTGCTCATGGGTTTTTACAACCTTGGCAAAGAAAAGGTGAGGAGCATTGTAGAAGGCATGGGCTATACACTCCCGGCAGATTTTGCAGAGCAGAATTTCAATTATTACATTGCCCGGACCTCTCATGGTTCCACGCTCAGCAGGCTGGTACATGCCAGGCTGGCGTGGGAAATGGGCATGTTTGACAAAGGCTGGGGGCTTTACATGGATGCCCTGAGAAGCGACCTGGTGGATATTCAGGGGGGAACCACGGGCGAGGGCATTCATTGCGGGGTGATGGCAGGCACTGTATATGAG
>CBDTYO010000179.1:0-8247 GCA_965364615.1 uncultured Bacteroidia bacterium | reverse complement strand
GGCATAGGAGGAGTATCCCACCACCACCACAGACAAAGCCAGGATGATGGTATTCCATAGTACATTGCCTCTCTTGTGGGTATAATAGATTCCGAAAATGAGTGCCCCGAACAGGAGCAGGATATAGACCGCCGTCCCTGAATTAAAGGGCATACCCAGACCATTGACAAAGAGCAGTTCAAACTTGGTGGCAACGCCGGTGAGTCCGGGGATCAGCATGTAGTTGACCACCCCGAGGATGCCCACCGAGACCGCCAGTGCTGCCACAACGCCCTTGGCTGTGGGGGTGTATTTCCGGAAGTAATAGACCATGATGATGGCTGGGATGGCCAGCAGGTTCAGGAGGTGCACCCCGATGGAGAGTCCCATGAGGTAGGCAATCAGGATCAGCCAGCGGTTGGCTCCCGGCTCATCGGCCACATTCTCCCACTTGAGGATGGCCCAGAATACCACCGCGGTAAACAGGGACGAGGTGGAATACACCTCGGCCTCCACGGCAGAAAACCAGAAGGAGTCGGAAAAGGTATAGGCCAGGGATCCCACCAGGGCCGCCCCGAACATGGTGACCATGGCCATGGGGCTCTGGGCCTCATCCTTCTTATAGAACTTCCTCACCAGGTGGGTCAGGGTCCAGAACAGGAACAGAATGGTAAAGGCACTGGCCGTGGCTGACAGGATATTCATGGTGACTGCCACCTTGGTCACATCCCCCCCGGCAAAGAGGGTGAAAAAGCGGCCCAGCACCATGAAGAAAGGAGCTCCGGGAGGGTGACCCACCTCCAGTTTATAGGCCGTGGCAATAAATTCTCCACAATCCCAGAAGCTTGCTGTGGGCTCCATGGTAAGCAGGTATACAATCAGAGACACCAGGAATACCCCCCATCCGAGGATCAGATTATATTTGCGGAAATTTGTCATTGATGCTGTGTGTGAGGATTAAAAAGTATGCAAATATAAAACAATTATGCCTTTGGGGCCAACCCATCCAATCGCTGCACTTGTTAAAGAACCATAAGATATCTCCAGGGTTTGCTCCTCCAGGGATCGGCTGCATAGCCAATGCCCACCCGGGGACCTGCCGTGTAATCCGGGCTTATTCCGCTCTCCTGGATCCAGATGCGGGCAGAACTGACCAGGTCCTCTCCCTTGAATTGCCCGTCGATGCCCAGCCTGCGGGTCAGCTTGCCCGGACCATCCGCCCCGCGGATCCCCCGGAACAACACCGCCTGGGGCACATCCATGGGTCCTGTCACCACATTCATCATCCAGTACATGCCGTAGATGAAGTACATGTAGAGGTGGCCGCCTTCCCCGAACATCACCTCGGTGCGGGGGGTGCGTCCCTTGCTGGCATGACAGGCCAGGTCTTCCCGGCCCCGGTAGGCTTCGGTTTCTGTGATCACAAACGAAGAACGGTTCCCCTGCGGATCCACCCTCACCAGGTGCTTCCCCAGGAGCTCCGGGGCCACCTCCAGCACATCTCTCTCATAAAAGGACCTGGGGAGTCGGTCAGACATGGGGCATCGAATTAGACATCGGTATCTGAGGCGGTAACGGTATCGGAAGCAGCATCGGTATCGGAAGCAGCATCGGTATCGGAAGCGGCATCGGTTTAGACATCGGTATCGGAATCGGTATCGGAAGCGGCATCGGTATCGGAAGCAGCATGGGGCTGCGAGGAAAGATCTGTAGTAGATGACCCATGGGTCTCTTTGGGCCTGGGTCTGAGCCAGGGAAAATCAGGTCCAAAGACAAACAGGGCATAGAAAAAGGCGGAAAATCCCGCTCCCGTGGCGGTCTCCAGGGTATCTTCGCTGAGCATGGAAAGCATCAGCAGGACCAGGAATCCGGTGGCAAAAAAGGAGCGCTGACGGCCGGTCAGAAAGAGGGGGCCCACCAGGGCCATGATGAATATGAGCAGTCCGGGCACCCCGAAGGAGATCATGAAGGTGAAGAACTGGTTGTGGGCCCTGAGCCTCCACCGGGGCTCCAGCGGGGAGTCCACCGCATCATAGTAGGCATTGAACTCCTGCTTCACGTCTCCGTTTCCCACCCCAAACAGCAGGTGTTCCCTCGCAATGTTCCAGCCTGCCTGCAGATAGAGGTAACGCTGCACCACCGACTTCTCGCTGGGTGCATATCCCCTTTGGTAGCGGTCGATCTCCCAGAGTACTTCATAGATGCGCGGATAGAGCCTGAAGCGCTTCATAAACAGGTAATTGGTTGTCCCCTGTTGGATGGCTTCGATTTCCCGGGCCGTCAGTTGTCTGACCCCATTGGCATCCTTTCTCAGGCCCCTGGAGGTCAGAAAGCGGATCAGGGTCACCCTGAGGGACCGGTCGTTGGAGGTTTGACCGTGGTAGTCAAAGCTGCTCACCTTGTTCCATTCCCGTTCCAGCTCCTCTTCACAGACATAGAGCCAGGTGTAATGGCCATTCTCCGCCTCCTTGTACCAGGGCCGGTGCTTGTAGGGATTCCCCTCGGAGGTATACCTGTCCAGTTCCTCCTCGTCCACTTGTTCAATTTCATAGAAGCGTTCGATGGCGTGACTGAGGTAGAGGATGGAGAACAGGGGGATCATCAGCACGGGGACCAGCACCATGAAGCGTATGACCGGATCGCGGATTTCAAAGAGCGCCCGCAGCAGGACAAAGAACGCCAGCAATCCGGCAATGACAATGCCGGAAAGGGACTTGAGCAGCACCAGAAATACGGGAAACCAGATCAGCACCGCCGCATAATATGCCTTTTCCGCCACCGGAATACCTTCCCTTTTGATAAAGAGGAAATACACGCTCACCAGCAGGGCCAGCACCACCATCAGGGAAAAGCGGATGTGGCTGATGAAGAGCGACAGGTCGCGGTACCCTTCCATCCCGCCTGAAATCCATCCCGCTGCCTTAAACAGGGAAGCCATGGAAGCCGCCAGTACCCCCAGGGAGAAGAACAGGAGCAAACGACGGACCTCCAAAGCGGTGAGGGGACGCGAAGTGGCGATGATCACCGGAAATGCGAGGAGCGGGAGTTTGATCTTGATGTCATGCAGGGCATAGGCCAGGTCGGACGACCACAGCAAACCCACCAGGTGGAGACCGAAGATCAACAAAAACAGCTGCAGGGCACGGTTCGACACCACCTTTTGCCATTTCTCCCGGTACCGCAGTTCCACCAGCCAGTTGAGCAACAAAACCAGCTGGAACATGGAGGTGGTGAAGATGGAAAGGGGCAGACTCACGGCGATCAGAATCAGGGTATAGAAATATACCTGCTCGTGGATCTGTTTTCGGGTTAGTGGCATTGATGAACCAGGGTATCATTAAAATAACTGCCGGGGCCACTTTCTATTGTGCAAGACAGGGTATTTAACAACAGCATTTCCTGTAGAAAGATATGGGCCTGTCAAAATGCCCTCCGAGGCTCCGGTTTTAAGCCATTTGAATATTTGTATTTGCCTGATTATCAATGCCTATAGTTTTCAACAAATTTATTGTTGATATCTTCTTGTTTTAAAGAAATTAATTGTATTTTTGCGATCCATAAAATTAGGCACAAAACTGAATAAAAGTGAATACACTAAGTTACAAGACTGTTTCAGCAAATAAGGCTACTGTAGAGAAAGAATGGTATGTGGTTGATGCTGAGAACGAAGTACTGGGACGCCTGGCTTCCAAAGTAGCCTACGTCCTGCGCGGAAAGCATAAGCCAAGTTTCACTCCCCACGTGGATTGCGGAGACAATGTGATTGTGATCAACGCCGAGAAGGTAAAGCTGACCGGTAATAAAATGACCGATAAGCAGTATATCAGGCACACAGGGTATCCGGGTGGACAACGTACGGAAACTCCCGAAAGGCTCCTGGCCAAAAAGCCCGCAGCAGTGGTGGAGAAGGCCATCAAAGGGATGCTTCCCAAAAACAGGCTTGGAAGCGAACTGTTCAGGAACCTGTTCGTGGTGGTAGGCGACAAGCACGAACACCAGGCCCAGCAGCCCAAGAAACTTGACCTAAATAAAATAAAGTAAGACCATGGAAGTGATCAATACGATAGGAAGAAGGAAAGCAGCCATTGCCAGGGTGTATTTGAGTGACGGCAAAGGCCAGATTATCGTAAACGGCAGAGATTTCAAAGACTATTTTCCAGATAAACAACTTCATTACGTTGTTGAACAACCCCTGAACCTGCTCGAGCTAAGGAACAACTACGACATCAAAGTGAATCTTGTGGGCGGAGGAATGACTGGACAGGCCGAAGCGCTTCGTCTGGGAATCTCCCGTGCACTGATCAAAATTAATCCCGAGTACAAACCTGCCCTCAGGGCCGAAGGTTTTGTGACCCGTGATCCCCGCGTTGTTGAACGTAAGAAACCCGGCCAACCCAAAGCCAGGAAGAGGTTCCAGTTCAGCAAGCGTTAGACATATTCTATTCTTAATCATTGCGAAATCGGCAGGACTCCCTTTACGGGGCTACCTGCAGGTTGACCAGCAAACATTAAACAAATGCCAGAAACAAGTTTCAAAGAATTATTGGATGCAGGTGTTCATTTTGGCCACCTGAAGAGAAAGTGGAATCCCGCCATGGCTCCTTATATATTTATGGAGAAGAATGGCATTCACATCATCGACCTCAACAAAACCGAGATCAAACTCAACGAGGCCGCTGCTGCCATGAAGCAGATCGCCAAAAGCGGGCGCAAGATCCTTTTTGTGGCCACCAAGAAGCAGGCGAAGGATATCGTGGCAGAAAAGGTGAAAGAGATCGGCATGCCATATGTGACCGAGCGCTGGCCCGGCGGAATGCTTACCAACTTCCCCACCATCCGGAAAGCGGTAAAGAAAATGGGTGCCATTGACAAGATGGCCACAGACGGTACCTTTGAAACCCTTTCCAAGCGTGAAAGGCTTCAGATAGCCCGCCAGAGGGCCAAGCTGGAGAAGAACCTGGGATCGATCGCCGATCTGACCCGTCTTCCCGCTGCCATGTTTATCGTGGATGTGCACAAGGAATACATTGCGGTGCGTGAGGCCAACAGGCTGAACATCCCTGTATTTGCCATGGTGGACACCAACTCCGATCCCCGTGAGATAGACTTTCCCATTCCGTCCAACGACGATGCATCCAAGTCCATTTCACTGATCATAGATTTCGTGACCCAAGCGGTTGCCGAAGGTCTGAGCGAAAGGAAAATGGAGAAGGAAAAGGAAGCCAGCGAAACCAAAGCCAAAAGCCAGAAGGCCAAGGAAACCAAGGTAACCGAGGAAAAAGTCAAAACAGAGAAGCCCAGGATCGAGAAGAAAGCCGAAAAGGTAGAGATCAAATCGGACACCCGATCCGCCAAAGGCGGTGAGAGCGGCGAAGCCAACGCTGAGACCAAGGTGGAAAAGCCTGAAGCAGAAGCTGAGGTGAAAGAAGCAAAGGCTGAGGAAAAGGCAGAAGCCAAAGAGGAAAAGGCAGAGGCCAAGGAGGAAAAGAAAGAAAAGAAGGCTGAGAAGAAGGAAGCCAAGAAGGAAGAGCCTGTGGCCGAAACCAAAACTGAAGAGCCCAAGGCAGAAGAACCTAAATCTGAGACCAAAACTGAAGAGCCCAAGGCTGACAGCAAGACTGAAGAGCCCAAGGCTGACAGCAAGACTGAAGAGCCCAAGGCAGAGGTGGCTGAGGAGAAGGCAGAGGAAAAAGCCTCTGAATAATACATTGATTCACACACACATTTAAATAGCATATTACAATGGCTGATATTAAAGCTGCAGATGTAGCGAAACTCAGGAAAGCCACCGGCGCCGGTATGATGGACTGCAAAAAAGCCTTGCAGGAAGCCGAAGGCGATTTCGAAAGGGCTGTGGAAGTAATCCGCAAAAAGGGTCAGGCCATCGCCAACAAGCGTGCCGACCGCGAAGCCAGTGAAGGCAGTGTGCAGGCAAAAGTGGAGGGCGGTTACGGAGCCATGATCTCCCTGAACTGCGAGACCGACTTTGTGGCCAAGAACGAAGACTTTGTAAAGTTTGCCCAGTCCATTCTGGACCTGGCAGTGGCTGAGAAGCCTGCCGATCTGGAAGCGCTGAAGGCCCTTCCCATGGAAGGCAAAGCGCTGGGCGAGTTGATTACTGACAAGTCTGGAACCATTGGAGAAAAACTTGAATTGGCCTACTTTGATTTTATCCAGGCTGAAAAAGTCACGGCATACAACCACTTCGGCAACAACCTGGCCACCCTGGTGGGATTCAACAAAGCCCAGGTGGACGAGCAGGTAGCGAAGGATGTGGCCATGCAGATTGCTGCCATGGCCCCCGTAGCCGTGGATGAAAGTGATGTGCCTGCTGAGGTCATCGCCCAGGAAAAGAAGATTGGACGCGAAAAGGCGCTTCAGGAAGGAAAACCCGAAAACATCGTTGACCGCATTGCTGAAGGCATGGTCAAGAAGTTCCTCAAAGAAGCCACGCTGCTGAACCAGGAGTTCACCAAAGATTCAAAGAAGACTGTGGGACAGTACATCAAGGAATCTGACAAGGACCTGGAGGTTACCGGATTTAAAAGGTTTGCAGTGAAGTAAGCTGCATTCCCAATCTCATATGGAACTGCCCTGTGTAAACGGGGCAGTTTTTTTATGCCCCAGCTCGGGGTATTGGCCTGCAGCCGAAACATAAAAAATTCCTGCTGAACAGGGAAAGGACGGGACAGGGAAATGCAACTTATTGTGCCTTGCTGCGTCATTACGTATGCAAAGTGATTGATAAAATATACATCCACTCCATGAAAAAATACCTGTTCCTGACGTCCATCCTGTTGACAGTCCTGCTGCCTGCCTGTCAGAGAAGCCAAGTAAGGGACAATATCCGGAACGCGGATATGATCCTGGAGGAATACTTCCTGCGGAAAATGGAAAAAGCCCGGCTGGTGGGTCTGCAGGTGGCCAGCATCCAGGAGGGTGAACTGGTGTGGAAAGGAAGCTATGGCGCGAAGGACTGGCGCACCGGGGATCCGGTCAATGACAGCACCCTGTTTATGATCGCCTCCTGCTCCAAACCGGTCACCGCCCTGGGGGTGATGAAGCTTTACGAAAACGGACAACTGGACCTGGATGATGATGTGAGCGATCATCTTCCCTTTTTGGTCCGCAATCCCCACTACCCGGATCAAAAAATTACCCTCAGGATGCTGTTGGCCCATACCTCCTCCCTCCGGGACAATTGGGATATCCTTACTCCGCTCTATACATTGCCTGAGGGGGGTGACTCGCCCCTGGAACTCAGGGACTACGTGAGGGGTTATTTCACAGAGGGAGAAAAATACTACAGGAAGGATAAGAATTTTGCCAATGAACCTCCGGCCAGCTCATATGCCTATTGCAACATGGGCTATGCAATGCTGGGAGCTGTGATCGAGCAAGTATCCGGTGTATCCTTCTCCCAATTCATGCAGGAAGAAGTGTTGCATCCCCTGCAAATGCAGAATTCTTACTGGTTCTTGAAGGAGATTCCCCACGACAACCTGGCCAGTCCGCACAGAATGTTCACCGAATCGAAAAAAGGAAGCAAACAGTGGGAGGTCCTGAATCACTATGGCTATCCCGACTATCCGGATGGCCAGCTGAGAACCACAGTTTCTGATTATGCCCAGATTGTGAAGCTGATGATCAATGATGGGAAAGTGGATGGAAAGCCATTCATTGAAAAGCAGACGGTGGATGAATTTCTGGACGTCCAGTTTCCCAAGGTCGCTAAACACCAGGCCATCGCCTGGAACTACAATGAGTTTGATAACCTCCTTTACTACTTGCTAATGCCCCGCCTTCCCGCTCATACCGGCGCCGACCCGGGAGTAGCCACCGTGGTCTCCTTTGACCTGGAGAACAAATCGGGTGGGATCATATTCTCCAATTCCCCCACCAGTACCTTCATGGAGCAGAAGATTTATTACCAGGAGATGATGAAAAAGCTGCTGAAGGAAGGAAAAAACTGATCTGGATATTCCAACATTTCCGGCTGGAGTGCATCTGTAAGGTAGCATTCAAACCTCAAAGCTCCGTAAAATGAAAAGCAATCCAGCAGGAATATTATTCCTTGCACTTTCACTACATGCCTGTCAGGGCATTGCCCAAAGCGATCACAAGAAAATCGATAAGTACATCAGCCATCATTTGGATGAAGCCAAAATCATCGGATTGCAGGTAGCCAGCATCGGGGAAGGTGAGCTCATCTTTCAGGGTAGTTATGGTGTGAAAGAATAACAGGGCCAGTATTCCATCAATGACAGC
>CBDTYO010000178.1:0-8296 GCA_965364615.1 uncultured Bacteroidia bacterium | reverse complement strand
CTTCTCCTGACGAGTTGCAACTAGCCCTGGAAGTACACCCGGATCAGCCCTGGGAGGAGCTTGCTGAAACGATATATAAACATCTTCTCACGCAGGTACGCGCTCATAAACCAACCACATTGACGGTGCGGCTTGGAGAGAACGACGACCAGGATATTCACTTCTGGGAGCAGCATGGCTTTGAGCAAGTCGCTCGAGAGCCACGTTTCGCCCTCGACCTGGTCAAGTTTGACCCAGAACCATTCGCTACAATAATCTCAGAAGCGGAGCTGCAGGATATCCAGATTATCTCTCTGGCAGAGTTGCAATTTAGCGATCTAGATTGGGCGCGCAAATGGTGGCAGATGGAGTGGCTCATCCTTCCGGTCCGTAGGTCCTGACAGGCCCAGGGTCGTTGTCAGTATCAGGAGGGTCAGGTAGCTTTTAATCATAGCCTCTAAAATTAGTGCACATTGCCATCAATTCAAATTCTAATTCTGTATTTTTACGTGGATACCCAGCTGCTGAATCATGAAACTGCACACTTCGAATATCTTCCTCTTCCTTTGTGCATTCCTGCTTTTCACCGTGCCCCTCTCAGGCCAATACCCTGGAGGAGGTGAAGCCCATCCCGGACTAAACACCCATGCTGAGGCACTGCGTGAATTTCAGGACATGCGCTTTGGGATGTTTATCCACTGGGGACCCGTATCGCTTCACGGGGAGGAAATATCCTGGTCAAGGGGAAGAGAGATACCCATCGAGGAGTATGATCAGCTCTACAGGAAATTCAATCCCGAACATTTCGATGCTGCTGAATGGGTGGGAGCAGCCAAAGCTGCCGGCATGAAATACCTGGTCATCACCAGCCGCCACCACGATGGATTCAGTCTCTGGGACAGCCGTTTTACCGAGTATGACATGGCCTCCACCCCCTATGGGAAAGGGGTGCTGAAAGAGCTGGCGGAAGAGTGCCGGAAACAGGGAATCAAATTCGGCACCTATTATTCCATCTGCGACTGGTACCGGCCCGATTACCCGGTGGTCTATCCCGATCCCGATTATTCTTTCAACAGAGACAAACAAATGGATGAAGGTACCCGGGAACAAATGGACCAGTACATTGCCTTTATGAAAAACCAGCTCAGGGAGCTGATCGAGGAGTACGATCCCTTCGTGATCTGGTTCGACGGGGAGTGGGAATGGGCCTGGACCCACGAAATGGGAATGGACATGTACGCCTACCTGAGGGGCCTGAAGGACGATTTGCTGATCAACAACCGGGTGGACAAGGGAAGAGAAGGGATGGAAGACAAAGCCAGGGATTCGCGCTATGCCGGCGATTTTGCCACCCCCGAACAGCACATCGGGACCTTTGACAGGCTCTGGGCCTGGGAGACATGCATGACCATCGGAACGCAATGGGCCTGGAAACCCAACGACCCACTGAAATCCACCAAGGAGTGCATACACACCCTGCTGCAAACCATCGGAGGGGACGGTAACCTCCTGTTCAATGTGGGACCCATGCCTGACGGACGCATGGAAGCAAGCCAGGTAGAACGCCTGAAAGCTATGGGAGGCTGGATTGCTGCGCACCGGGAAGCGATCTATGGCACCCGCGGGGGCCCTTACCTGCCCTCAGAAGGGATGGTCAGCACCCACAAGGCGGAGCAGATCTACCTGCATCTGCTGGCGCATCCGGGCACAATGCTGACCCTGCCCCTGGAAGAGGGAATCCGGATCAGGGAAGCAAGATTCCTGGAGAATGCCAACCCCATCCCCCTGGAACAAAAGGAAAATTATTTCACGCTCACGCTGCCTGCTTCACTTCCTGATGAAACAGCCTCAGTGATCGTGCTGGAACTGGACCAGGCTGCCAGTGAACTTGAACCCATGAAACCATCATTTAACTAAAAACCACCCATCCATGAAAACCATCCTGAATGACATGCTGACCCCATTGTTCGTGCTGATGATGTTTCTTGCCAGCAGCGCCTGTACCCAGACAGAACCTCAGACCATAAAGCAATTGTCCGGGGCACAGGAGCTATTCCCTGAAACACCCAGGCCTGAGGGGCAGACCGATGTGATAGAATTGCGCTGCGATCCCATCGATACCGTACATATAGCCTTTATCGGTTTGGGTTCCAGGGGCAAGGGAGCCGTCCGCCGCTATACCTTTCTGGAGGGGGTAAAAGTGGTGGCATTATGCGATGTAGTACCCGAAAACCTGGATAAGGCGCAGGAGATCCTTCGAGAAGCGGGTTTGCCCGAAGCAGATGTCTATTCCGGTGAGGAAGACTGGAAAAAGGTGTGTGAAAGAGAGGATGTGGACCTGGTCTACGTGTGCACCCACTGGGATCTCCACACTCCCATCGCCGTTTACGCCATGGAACAGGGCAAACATGTGGCCACGGAAGTTCCGGCCGCCACTTCCATCGAAGAATGCTGGCAGCTGGTCAATACTGCTGAAAGGACCAGGCGGCACTGCATGCAGCTGGAAAACTGCAATTACGACTTTTTTGAACTGGCCACCCTGAACATGGTCAGGCAGGGACTGCTGGGAGAAATTGTGCATGCAGAAGGAGCCTACATCCATGACCTCAGAAGCCCTATTTTCGATGAGGAAGACGGGTACTGGCAGATGTGGCGCCTGAGGCACAACCAGACACGGAACGCCAATCTCTACCCCACCCACGGCTTCGGTCCCATCTGCCACATTTTGAACATTCACCGGGGAGATAAAATGGAATACCTGGTGTCCCTGGCCAGCGACCAGGTGGGAATGACTGAATATGCCAGGGAGACGTTCGGGGAGGATTCCGACTATGGCCGGAGGGATTACGCCCGCGGAGATATGAACACCACCCTGATCAAAACGGCCAGAGGTAAAAGCATCATGATCCAGCATGATGTGACCAGTCCCCGCCCCTACAGCCGCATCCACCTGCTCAGCGGCACCAAGGGCTTTGTCCGGAAATGGCCCGTACGGGGAATTGCTCTGGAACCCGATGCCCACAGTTTCCTCCCGGAAGAGGAGATGGAAGAGCTGTTGGCCGAGTATGAACATCCCATCACCAAAGAGGTGGGAGAACTGGCCAGGAAAGTAGGAGGTCACGGGGGCATGGATTTTACCATGGACTACCGCCTGATCCACTGCCTGAGGAACGGGTTGCCCCTGGATCAGGACGTATACGATGCGGCCGAATGGTCCTCCATCATCGAGCTCTCTGAAAAATCCATCGAGAACCAGAGCATGCCGGTCAGGATCCCGGATTTTACCAGAGGAGCCTGGAACAAGGTGGAGGTGGTGACGTATCATTGATCCTGAACGGTTCATCGTCCTATAGCACCATTCATCCTGAAGATTTGCGGCTTGGGAAATTTACTTTTTCCCAGCCTTCATCCGTGCTATAAATTTGTCTCAGAATCAAGTTCCTGAAATCATGAGACAGATCTCTATCATATTGCTGCTGCTGGCAGCCATCTCTGCCAGATCACAGCAACGCATCTCCGGCACGGTCACGGATCAGAAGGGAACAACTGTGATCAGTGCCAACATCTATTTTGAAGGTTCCTACGACGGCACCATCTCAGATGCCGACGGTCACTTTGTATTGCAAACCGATCTCACAGGCGATCAGCTGCTAACTGTGAGCTTTCTGGGATATGAAACCTATTCCTGCCTCCTTCATCTGGACGGCTCGGATACTGTCCTGAACATCGTGATGTCCGAAAAATTGAGTGAACTCGATGAAGTGACCATCACAGCCGGCTTATTCAGCGCCAGCGACAAGAAAAAATCGGCCACCCTCAGCTCCTTCGATATTGCCAGCACCGCCAGCGCCATGGGGGATATTTACGGCGCTTATGCCACCATGCCCGGGTCCCAGAAAGTGGGAGAACAAGGCATGCTGTTTGTCCGGGGGGGAGACAGCTATGAAACCAAAACATACATGGATGGGATGCTGGTCCAGTCTCCCTTCTTTGCTAAAATGCCGGATATTCCCACCCGGGGCCGGTATTCGCCCCTCCTGTTCTCGGAAACCGTTTTCAGCACAGGTGGCTACTCCGCAGAATTCGGACAGGCCCTTTCTTCCGTGGTCGATCTGACCACCAATGGCCTGGAGACCGAAAACAAGGCGAGCCTTTCCCTGATGACCGTGGGGGGTAGTGCCTCGGTGGGGCGAAGGTGGGAGAATTCCTCCCTGGCCTTTTCCGGCCTGTACACCAACAGCACATTGCACAACCTTTTATTTAAACAGAATGTGGATTGGATCAAACATCCCGATATGGCTGACGGGACCCTGATGTACAGGAAAAAAGTGGGAGAGACTGGATTGCTGAAAGCCTTTGCTTCCTACAACTACAATTCCATGGAGATGAATTACGACAATTTCGAGGCGGGCACGCTGGACCGGATTGCCCTGACAAATCATACCTTTTATACCCATGTTTCCTATTCCGGAGAACTGGGAACAAAATGGCTGATAAAAACAGGTCTGGCCTACAACAGGGATCTGGAGGATATGCACTATATGGGGAATCCCATCCTGACCACCCGTTCTGCCTCCCAGGCCAAGGTGGTCCTGACCCACCTTACCAGCGATAAGGTCAAGATCAGGATCGGCAGTGATGTACTGCTTGAGCAATACGGACAGGACATCACCATGGACAGTACTTTCCGTATGGATCTGGACGACCTTCAGCCTTCCGTGTTTCTCGAATCGGACCTTAAGCTCTCAAAGAACCTTGCCTTTCGCGTCGGTCTCAGGGCCGAACACAGCTCTCTGCTCGGAACCGCTGAGCTTTCACCCCGGGTGGCAGCTGCCTACAAGACCGGCACCAACAGCCAGGTATCCCTGGCCTGGGGAAAGTACCACCAGACCCCCGAATTTGACCTGATGAAAATGGCCCCCGGGCTCTCCGCAGAAAGAGCCGATCACTACATCCTGAACTTCCAGTACCGGAAGAACAGGAGGATTTTCCGGGCAGAGGCCTATGTGAAGCAGTACAACCACCTGGTGAAATACCTCGACCCCTACGATCCCGATCCCGCGAACTATAACAACAAAGGAGCCGGCCATGCAGGCGGACTGGATGTGTTCTGGCGCGACCAGGCATCGGTGAATGGCCTTGATTACTGGATATCCTATAGCTTCCTGGATACCCGCAGGGACTATAAGGACTTCCCCGAATATGCCGTCCCCAGTTATGCTTCGGCACACAACCTGAGCCTGGTCTTCAAATACTTCTTTACCAGGATCAGTACTTTCGGGGGCCTCACCTATTCCTATGCCAGCCCCAGACCTTATGACGACAGGAACAGTTCCGGGTTTATGACCGGCAGGACCCCCTCCTATCATGATATGAGCATGAACCTGACCTATGTCACCACCCTGTTCAGAAAGCAATTCATCATCCATATGAATATCACCAACCTGCTGGGCTTCAATAATGTATTTGGCTATACCTATTCCAATGCACCCGGCGAAGACGGGACCTATGCTTCCAAGGCCATAGTGCCCACGGTGGGCCGGCAGGCGGTGCTGGTTTTCCTTATATCATTATAAACCCATATCAAATCCATACCCATGAAAAAACTCATCATCACTCTAAGCATCTTTGCCCTTACACTCCCTGTTGCTGCACAGCAGAGCCAGTATCAGAGCGCCATGCTCGGCCTCATTGAAACGCTGGATAAAGCCAGCACCCCGGAGGAATATACCCAATGTGCCAACCGCTTTGAACGGATCGCTGTCGCAGAAAAATCTCTGTGGCTGCCCTTTTACTATGCTTCCTATTCACTGATCGTCATGAGTTTCGAGGAAGAAGACGGAGCAAAAAAGGACCTGATCCTGGACCGGGCCCAGGAACTGCTGGACACCGCTCTGGAACTGGAACCGGATGAATCTGAGCTACATGTGTTGCAAGCCTTCCTTTATCCCTCCAGGATCCTGGTGGATCCCATGAGCAGGGGCATGCAATACATGGAGCTGATATATTCCTCGCTGGCCAGGGCCAAAGCCCTGAATCCGGAGAACCCGAGGATCTACTTCCTTGAAGGAGTCAATAAGGCCAATCTGCCCCCGTCCATGGGAGGTGGACCCGATGTGGCCGGACCTATCCTGAAAGAGGCTGTGGCCAAATTTGAGAGCTTCACCCACGATGATCCCCTGTGGCCCGACTGGGGAGAAGAGGCAGCAAGGTCCGAGCTTGACAAACTGCAATAATTCCGGGCCAATTAAGTATCTTGTATATCTTTGGGGACAATTGCCAGATGAATAGAAAAAAAGTATCCAGATTCCTGTTGCTCCTGGGCCGGGATTTCCTTATCCTGATGATCATAGGTAATGTGCTTTCCCTGTTTACCATCGACCGTGAGCTCTGGACCTTGAAACTGGTCCTGAATAACTGTTTGTTTTCCATTGGCATCGGATATCCTGCCTGGAAGGGAATGGTCTTCATTACCATGATGTTAGAGCGGAAATTGCCCTGGCTCAAACACCCCATTAAGCGCATGATATACCAGGTGCTTGCATTATTCATTTTTTTTATGGTGGTTATTTTCCTCGGCTTGTCCCTTTGGATCATGGTTTCAGAGGAACTTGAATTTTCGACCGCTGCCGGTGAAATGATTCCCAGCCTGAAAGTGGCCCTGATCTTCATGTTCCTTTCGCTGCTGATAGGAAACGCCGTGCTCTTCTTTAAAAACTGGAAAGAAGCCACCATCCAGCAGGAGGAGCTGAAAAGGGCCCACCTGGCCCTGCAGTACCAATCGCTAAAGGACCAGGTCAGACCCCATTTTCTGTTTAACAGCCTGAGTTCCCTGGCCACGTTGATCAACACCGATGCCGATAAGGCCACCCATTTTGTACACAAACTGGCGGATGTTTACCGTTATGTTCTGGAACAGCGTGAGAATGAACTGGTGCCCCTTAAAGAGGAGTTGAAATTCCTGGAGGATTACATCTATCTCCAGAAGATCCGCTACGGAGAAAACCTGCGGGTGAAATTCTCCCTGGACCTGGATCAGTCCCGCATGATTATCCCGCTTTCCCTGCAAATGCTGGTGGAAAATGCCATCAAGCACAATGAGGTATCCTCAGAACATCCCCTGCACATCGAAATCATTTCCACGGAACAGGGCCACGTGATCGTCCGAAACAACCTGCGCAGAAAAGAGGTCACTGAAAAATCATTGGGCATGGGACTGGAAAACCTTCGCAAACAGGTGGCCTTCTTTTCCAATGATAGTTTGCTGGTCAGGGAAGAAGCCGGAGCCTTCATTGTGAGAATCCCAACCCTGTCCTCTTAAGCGTGAAAAGATGAAAGTGATCATCATAGAAGACGAGCATCTAACCGCTGAAAGGATCCATACCCTGCTCCAAAGGATTGATCCGGAAATCCAGGTAATAAACATCATAGACTCGGTCAGTAAAGCCGTGCAATGGTTCACGGAACATGGAAGTCCCGACCTGGTATTCATGGATATCCAGCTGGCTGACGGGATTTCCTTTGATATTTTCGACAGGGTGCGAATCGAAGCACCGGTGATCTTCATCACAGCCTACCAGGAGTATGCCATCCGGGCCTTTAAGGTCAACAGCGTAGACTACCTCCTGAAACCCATCGCAGAAAACGACCTGAAGACCGCCCTGGAAAAATACAAAAGCCTGTTCCATCGCGAAATCAGCATTCCGGAAATTGGCAGCGATTTGCTTGCCAGCATCAGGCAGATGATCAGCAAACCCTATAAGACTCGCTTCATGGTCAAGGTGGGAGACCGCATCAAATCGGTGGATGTGGAGCACATTCTGTACTTCTACAGCCAGCAAAAAGGCACCTTTATTTATACAGACGATAAGCGGAATTATGCAGTGGATTACACCCTTGACAAACTGGGGGAATTACTTGATCCGGCCCTGTTCCACAGGATCAACCGCAAATACCTTTGTTCTCACAGGGCCATTGCCGAGTTGATCAGCCTTTCGGGGAGCAAACTCAAGGTCCGGCTGTCGGGCTCGGAAGATGAGCAGATCTATGTGAGCCGCGATCGTCTCAGCGATTTCAAGGCCTGGCTGGACCAGTAAAAGGCATCCACCGGTCAATTGTTCCGTTCACCGGTAAAACCAAAGGCTTCCTCCAAAATCGCTTTTCCCTTGCAGGGCTTCTTAGTAATTTTAACAAGCCATATTAATACCATACCCATGAAAAGTACAATGATTCTATTGTTGACCGTTCTGGTCTCCTTGCCTGCCATGTCACAGGGCAGGAAGTATCAAAAAGGCATGCTCAAGGCCCTGGAGAAGAA
>CBDTYO010000177.1:0-8352 GCA_965364615.1 uncultured Bacteroidia bacterium | reverse complement strand
TGGCGTCGGACATCTCCGCAATCTCCCGAAGCATCTCCCGCTCCGCGGGTTTGCTCACCAACCAATAGACCGGCGACGACCCGGCCTTCTTTTTCGGCCACCATGCCCATCAGTTTTTGCACTTTTGGATGATCAGGCGAGATTTGTTTCAATCTGTTCAGATAGGCCATGGCTTTTTCTGTCTCTCCCAGATCAAACCTCAGATTTGCCACACTGGCAAGTACATCGGGATCGTTCCAGTGTTCAAGGACCATCCCATCCATAATTTCCCGGGATTTTTGCTGATCGCCTATGGTCCAGTATGCTACTGCCAGTGACTTCAGTATTTCAGGATCTTGCGGTTTCAGCTCCAGGGCCCTGGTCAGGTATTTCATGGATTGGGGATACATGCGCTTCTGAAAGAACAGGATTCCCATGTTATTCATCTCGGTAAAATTATCCCGGTAAAAGTCCAGGTGCTGATCAATAAAGGAGGAAGCCTGCTCGTCCTGACCCGACATGAGACAGATTCTGATGGCTTTGGAGATCAGGTAGGGATTTTCAGGCATGTATTGCAAGGCATGGTTGACCAGTGTCAGGGCCCATTCCGGGTAGATGCTCTTCTCAGCTTCATCAATTTTCTTAAGGAGGTATAGCTCCGATCTTGATAACAATACCAGCCTGTCCACCAGGGTATCCACTGGGGGCGAAAACACCACCAGGTCATTGGCCCTGACTCCATAGGTCTTGCTCAGGTCCATATCACCTTCAAGCCTGTGAACATTGCTCATAAGCCTGTATGCCGGTCCAAAGGAACGCTGGTTCTGAATGATTTTCTCCAGGGTTTGTTCAGCCAGTTCAAGGCGATCGCTATCCACGTACAATCTTGCAAGCTGGTACATGGCATAAGTGCCCAGGGGGAAGTAATCGTACCTGCTGGTTCGGTTTCCGGGAGAATTATGTTCCAGGATGCCGGTGATTTTCAGAAAGGATTGTTCTGCCTGCTCATTCTTCGTCAGGTTTCTGTATTGTTCACCCAAATAATACCAGGCATGGCTTACCGCAGGATTCTTTTCAACAACGCTGGTGAAATTGGCAATGACTCCCTCAGCGTCACCCATTTCCAGGTTCAGGTATGCGAGGTAGTAATTCCATATCCATGCTGAGCTGTTTCTTCTCACAGCCAGCTGATAGCACTGGGCCGCCTGCGCATAATTGGCACTTGAATGGAAGACCATTCCCAGCATCCCCAGGTTTTCATCCGACGGATGGCGACGGGCCTTTGCCCGGGCTTCCGAGATTTGGTTCCTGACCGGTGCCGGAAGGTTCTCTGAACCAGGCACGCCAGGTATTTTAGAGGTATAGGGCAGCTTCAGCAGGATATATACGCCCAGAGACAATGCCGCAAGACCTATGAATCCCAGTGCAGCGATCCTTATAATTTTGCGTTTCTTGCTCATGGAGAATGTCCGGAATTCCATTTAATCCTTTATGGCCAGGCGGAAGGCAGCCATCTCCTGGGCGTTCCGGACAACCAATAGCTCATGGCTCAGTACAGGATGGTTCCAGGTCTTGCCCTCAAGGGCTGGTATCCTGGCCAGCTCTTCATGCTTATCCGGACGGGCTTCCACCAGGGCCAGGTCGCCCTTCTCGGTAAGCACGATCAGCAGGTCCTGGTCAGCCAGTAAGAGTATCTGTCCCCCATACCGGCCTGCTTTCCATTTGCGCTGCCCATCCTCCAGATCAAGACAGGCAAGGGAAGGGCCTTCAAAACCATAGGCGTGACCATTATGTATCACGAAATCGTTGAAATTGGGCTTCAACCGGTTAGACCTCCAGTGCTCATCTATGGTCCACTCTCCGGCTTCCCGGGCAACAGATATGCGAGTCAGTCCTTTGGCTCCGCCCACATCGATCACCAGGTCCCCATTGGCACACACAGCGGGCTGAACAATCCGGGCGCCTTCAGACAAATACTCCCAGAGCAGCTTCCCATCGGAGGCATTGTAGGCTTCGACCCCATTTGCGCTCATCATCAGAACCTGCTCCACTCCGTTGATGCTGATCAGGTGGGGCGAGCTGTAACTCTCTCCGCCATCGGGCCCGAACCACCGGGGATGCCCATCGGATATGCCGTAGGCGGCCAATTTCCCTGCAATGGCCACGAGGACCAGATCATCCAGCACCAGAGGGGAACTGGCAAAACCCCAGCCCGGCAATTCCACGCCTGTATCGGCGGCCGCATCCACCGTCCAGATCAAACTGCCATCCAGTGCATCAAGCACCGTAAGGATCCCCGTGGCGCCCAGGGCGTACACACGGTTCCTTTTCAGGGTGGGGGTAGATCTGGGTCCGGCGCCCGCATGCGAATCCCAGAAACGGGCCTCATAGGCATACTTCCACAGGGTTTGTCCGCTTTCCAGGGCGTAACAGGCCACCACTTCCTCCCCGCCTTGCTGTTCCTGGGTATAAAGGTAAGGGCCGTGTACGGCAAAGGAAGAGCATCCCGGACCCACCGGCCGCCTCCAGACTTCCACCGGGGGATTCACCGACCAGTCGGTCTCAATGGTGATCCCTTCAATCACGCTGTTTCGATGCGGTCCCCGAAATCCCGGCCATTCGGCTTCGGCCTCAGGCAACAAGGCATCGATCTCTTCGCCTATCTGCTCATCCCTGACCTGTGACAGAAAACGTTCCTCTTGGGTCTCCGACCAGCGCCAGGCCAGGTCCAGTCCGGCCCCGCCATCAATCCCCTCGGATCGCACAAGGATGCCTGCACCGCAGGTAATCAGCAGGACCGCTGCCATGGTCAGCCGACGTGAAAGCACTGGCAGATTCCGGCAGGTGAGTGCCCAGAGTATCAATCCTAGACTGGACAGCGGAATGGCATGAGCGAAAAACAAGATCCCCTGCCCTGCTGTACGGACCGATTCATGGGTGAAGCGGGAGGCAAGTACCAGGGCACCTATCCAAATCACGATGGCACTCCATCGCTCAAAAGGGGGTGCCTTGCTGAAAAAGGCCCACCATACCATTAGCACCAGTCCGAAAGCTACGCCCCCCAATACCCCAATGGAACTCGTTCCGGGGAATATACTGGGCATAACCCAGGCAACGAACGATTGCAATATCACGATAATGATTCCGGGTTTTACACGAAGTTTTTCCATTTTGTTGGGATTATTGCCCTGGGGACAGGGCATGGTTATCTCAGCTGGTAGCTCACAAAGGCCAGATGCTCACTGTCAGGTGACCAGGAAGGTACATTGATGCTGCCCTGACCGCCGAAGATTTTTGCCATCACCGTGATTTCCCTGGTCTCCAGGTTCATCAGGCGCAGCATCACATGTTTGTTGGGCGGGTGGGAGCCCGCGGGAACATCCGTCCCGAAAGTCACATAGGCAATCCACTTGCCATCGGGAGAGGGATGTGCAAACCAGTCGTTGAGTTCATCGGTGGTGATCTGCTCCTGTTCGCTTCCATCGGGTTTCATCCTCCAGATCTGCATGGTACCGGTACGTACCGAGTTGAAATAGATGTATTTTCCATCCGGCGAGTATTCAGGACCGTCATCCAGGCCTTCTGCCGTGGTCAGCCTGACTTCCTGTCCACCCGTTACAGGGATGGCATATACATCATAATTGCCATTGCGCTCTGCACAATAGACCAGGGTCTGGCCGTCGGGCGACCACCCGTGCCAGTAGGAAGGACCCAGGGCGGTGACCCTTTCGGGCTTCCCTCCTTCAATGGGCAGGGTGTAGATAATGGACCGCCTTTCTTCCGTCCCGTCACTGATCACCAGCTGCGTGCCATCGGGGGAAATGCCATGATCGTTATTGATCCTCTCGGCAAAATCCGTGGGTACCACTTCGGGAACTCCCCCTTCAACCGGGATCTTGTAAAGCAGCCCTCCACTGTTATAAATCAGGGTTGTTCCGTCCGGGGTCCAGTTGGGCGCCTCGAAACGGCCCCTGGCATGGTATACCACCTTTCTGTCCAAAGAGGCAATGGAAATGGTTTCCAGGGTGCTTTCCACTTCCTTCAGGGAATCGGGCACGGGCACCGGGGATTCGATCCTGACCTCTGAAAATACAGCTGTTTCGAGGACCTCATTGTCATGGGCAGAGACCCCAAGACCAATGTAAAAAGGCTCCTCAAACAGCAACCGGAAACTGCCACCTGAGGGAGCAAAATCCCCATCCCCCTTTGCCACGGACATGGATAGATAATCCCCGATCTTCTCCAGCCGAATCCGGCTGGGTGAGGAAACATTGGATTGAACCTCGCGGGTCATTCCCCCGACTTCCTCCCGGTATTGAAGGGAAGTCAGTCCATCCCCGTGCACGGCAGCATCTGCATATATGGCACTGGTATCCAGATCCTGACGAATGATGAGGCAGGCCTTCCGGTGGGCATTCACCCCTTCGCCCACCCAGGCTATATCTGCCTCTATGGTCACATCTCCACTGAACTGTTTCCAGACATAATGGAACTGATCGCTGTCAAACCACATGTTGGTGCCGCTTCCGCTGACGGTGTAGGAACTGTCTGAAGGGTTGAAGGTAACAGATCCCTTTTGTCCCACATTTCCAATATCCCCTGAACCGTTGAAAATGCCCAGATCGGGCTCAGAATTGCAGGATCCCAAGGCCATGGAAGCCATGATACTTGCTGCCATTACAAATGAGTATTTCATAAAAATAGTTTTTTATAAATGTAAGGTTCTAAAGCCTCTCAAACAAGAAGAGCCTGAAATCGATGATGCTTTTTCCCGGCATATCCAGCGCGGTCAGGCACATGCTGGCCTCACCCTTCTGAAGGTCCATGGTGCCCATATCCATGACCTTCCAGTCCTTCACATAGGATTCCATCCGGGGGCTCAGGTCCTCTTCCATGCCCCGCAGGGGTGGATCATGGGCCTCCAGGATTTTTGCCTGCAGCATACTCTCTCCCACTGTTAGCTGAAGGGTCGATCCCTGATCCCCCTCCTTGCAGGTGTAATACAGGGTGACCTGAAAGCTGCCATCCTCGGGCACCTCCACCTGCCAGGTGATGCTGTCCTGGGGATGGATCCAGTGGGTGAAAAAGGAGCAGTTGGGCCAGCGGTTGGAACGCTGGATTTCCCCATGGGCAGTGCCATCGCGTGCCGGGATCTGGGTATATTTCAGGGCAGGGTGTCCCAGGTAGAATGGACGGGTTTCCTCTTTGGGAAGTTCTGCCTCAATTTGCTTCCGGTATCCATCAGCCACCTGCATCAGTTCCGCCTTTATCTCTGGTTCTTCCTCACTCAGATCCATCTTCTGCCCCCTGTCAGACTCAATATCATAGAGTCCCCCCTGATATCCCAGGCGGTATTTCTGGGTACGGATGCTGAGCCTGCCCGCCCAGTAGTTCAGAAGGTATCGATCCTCCCAAGGGCTTTCCTCCTCCAATAGACTTTCTTTCATGCTGATACCATCCAGCGGATGATTGGTTTCGCAGGGGATCCCACACATTTCGCTCAGCGTGGGCAGGAGATCCGTGACCGACATGAGCCGGTCGATCTGCTTGCCCGCTTCAATTCCTGCAGGCCATTTGATGAACAGGGGCGAACGCACGCCTCCCTCATCGGTGCTGCCTTTCCTTCCTTTCATCCCGCCGTTCCAGCGCCAGGAATTGGGACCGTTGTCACAGAAATACAGGATGATGGTATTGTCGTCGATGCCCAGCTCCCGGGTCTTGGCCACAATCCGTCCCACGTTCCAGTCAATGTTCTCGCACATGGCCAGGGCCGCCCGGGTATGTTCCAGGTTTTCCCCCTCATGTTCGGCCAGCATGGTGATCTCTTTGTCCTTAAAGCGATCCCAGTACTCCCCGGGAGCCTGAAAGGGCGTATGGGGGGTATTGAAAGGCAGGTACAAAAGAAAGGGTTTGTCTTTGTTCTCCTCCATGAAGGCCAAACCATGGTTGGTGAAATCATCTATGATAAAGCCTTCGCCCTGAACGATCTGCCCATTGTGCTCCAGCATGGGGGAAAAGTAATTGCCCCAGTGACCGGAGCAAAAGCCATAGTAGTCCCCAAAGCCCCTTCCATTGGGATGGTAGGGATATTGCATTCCATTGTGCCACTTGCCATAGGCGGCAGTTTTGTAGCCGGCTTGCTGAAAAACTTCTCCCAAGGTGGTTTCATCCACATCCAGCCGTTCTCCCCCACCTCCAGTGCTGTAGACCCCTCCCCGGAAATGGTAACGACCGGTCAGCAGTTCGGCACGGGTGGGTGAACAGACCGCACATACATAAAAATTCTCCAACGTGGCCCCTTCCGCTGAAAGGGCATCGATGTGGGGAGTGTGGATGTTGGTATTTCCGTTCACGCTCAGATCGCCCCAACCCTGGTCGTCGGTAAGGATGATGATCACGTTGGGTCTTGGATTTTCCTGGCCGGGGCTGCAACCCATGAGGAATAGACAGGTCAGGAGACAAAGGGAAAGCAGGGATCTCATATCTGAGGCGTTGGGCGTTTCCCAAAAATAGAGAATACGGGGGAATTATCTGCACTCCCCATATGATTCCTGACTACAGGCCCCCTCATTCGGTCCGGATGCTGTCTGCCGGATTGGCTATGGCCGCCTTGTAGGAATGGAAGCTTACCGTCAGCAGGGCCAGCAGCAGCACCGCCAGGGATACGGCCAGTAAGACCAGGAAGTATCCACCTGCCTGAATGGGGATGTGGTAGGCAAATTTTTGCAGCCAGGCCTTGGCGCCAAAGTAGGCGGGAATAGATATTATACCACTGATAATGAGCAGCTTAATAACATCTTTGGAGAGCAAACGCATCACCACCTGTACGGAGGCCCCCATGATTTTCCGGATCCCTATTTCCCGGGTCCTCTGGGTGGTGGTATAGGAGATTAATCCCAGCAGACCCAGACAAGTAATGAAGATCGAGAGGATGGAGAATACTGTCAGGATCTGTCCGGTGCGCCGTTCCGTGTTGAAAAGCTTCTCAAATTGGTCATCCATCCAGAAGTAATCAAAGGGGTATTCGCTGTTGAATTCCTCCCAGGTGTTTTTCAGAAAGCTGAGGGTCTCCGTTTCATTGCCTTCTCCGAAACGAACTGCTATGACCCCTTCATAATTTCCGGGCATGAAGTGCATGGCCATGGGAGCAATTTCCGACTGCATGGATGCAAAGTGAAAATCCCGGACCACCCCGATGATGGGATTGAAGCTCTCTTCCCCATCGTTGCCAATATTCACAAAACGGGCGCTGAGCGGATCCTCCAGACCCAAGGCCCGCACGGCCGCCTCATTGATCACGACCCCGGAAGAATCAGTGGGCATATCCCTGCTGAAAAATCTGCCTTCGGCCAGTTGCAGGCCCAGGGCTTTGTCATAGTCGTAGCTTACCCGGGTCGTGGCCAGGGTAAAAATCTCTGAGCGATCCCACCCTTCCAGCCAATGGGCATTGTCAGAGTATTGATACGAGGGTATGTGCGTTGCATTGGCCGCACTGACGATGTTTGCATGCTGGACCACCTTGTCCTTGAAGGCATCTATGCTTTCCTTCAGCACGTCCGATCGTTTGATCAGCAACAGATTCTCCTTGCCAAAACCCACATCCTTGTTCTGCATGAAATTGAGTTGACGGGTAACGATGGTGGTCCCGATCAGAATCACAATGGTCACGGTGAACTGGAGCACAATCAAAATGCTCCTGAGAAGGTTTTTGCCCGTGGCACTTCTGGTGGAACTAAAAACCCATGCAGGCCTGAAAGAGGCCAATACAAAGGCGGGGTAAACGCCTGCAACCATGCCCACCAGCACTGCAAAAGCGATCAGCAGGGGAAGGATCCAGCTTCGGCTGAAGACATCAAAATCCAGCTGCAAACGGATCATGTTGTTGTAGGCAGGCAGGAACAGATAGACCACCACCAGTGCCGCAGCCAGTGCGATGAGACTCAGCAGCACCGATTCTGTTAAAAACTGGCTCATCAGCTGGGGTTTCCTGCCACCGACCACCTTTCTCAAACCCACTTCCCGGGCACGGGAAGTTGATCGGGCCGTGGCCAGGTTCATGAAATTGATCGAGGCGATCGCCAGCCCGTCTATCGGGCGCGTATCTGGGAGGGGGAAGAAATACAGCCCCACCGCAATCACGGCGATGGTGAGCAGGGGCACGCGGAGCTCCCAGAACAGTGCCACGGCCGCCACCAGGACGAGCTGAGCGTCGTGCAGAGCTTCCTCAAGGCGCTGCGCGCCTTCGAACGCTACGACCCGAGCCGGGCCGCCCCGCGGACCTGGCTTCTGCGCATCGCGCGGAACGCCATCACCGACCACCTTCGGGCGCTGAGGCGGCGGGGCTCGCTCCACGTTTCCCTGGACCGCATCCCG
>CBDTYO010000176.1:0-8357 GCA_965364615.1 uncultured Bacteroidia bacterium | reverse complement strand
TCCTGGAAAACAATCCCCAGTTTTCTGCGGAGCAGGGGAACATCCTTTCGCTTCAGATTTTCCAATTGAAAGCCCGATACCGTGCCACTACCCTGCATCAGGGGCAGCTCAGCGTTGATGGTCTTGATCAGGCTGGTCTTGCCACTTCCCACCCTGCCTATCACATACACAAATTCGCCCAGTTCCACTGAAAGATTTACATCCTCAAGAATCAGATGATCGTCCACGCCTATGTATGCATTTTCCAGGGAAATGACCTTGTCCGCTGCCATGATTTCTTGAATATCCGGCTAAAATAAGAATTATTACCATACTAAAAATGAACATCCGACTGTTAATTAAAAAGAAAACCTGCCAAAAGAGCCGCTTGGAATATTCGTACTTTTAACAAGTTAATCTCGAGCCTATGATCCGTTTGAAAAAGAGAAGCATCACCCTTATATTCCTGCTTGCATCTTTTACTGTTTTTGCGCAAAAGAGCGCTGTGTACGAATATGGCGACAACGACTATCTGAGGGGACTGGAGCTGTATGAGAAGCAAAAGTACGGGGCAGCCCGAAAGGTGTTGGATAAGTATATGGAAGAGCACAGGGGATCCAGGTCGGAGATCCGCTCAGAGGCTGCCTTCTATCGCGCCATGTCGGCGGTGGAACTCAGAAATGACGATGCGGAATTCCTGGTTCACAACTTCCTGGCCGAGTATCCTGGAAGCCCCTATGTGGATGAGGCAGCCTTTCGGCTGGCCGATTACTTCTACGACAAAAACAACTGGGCCAAAGGCATCAGCTGGTACAACCGTGTGGACCGCTTTAAGATTGGCAAGGAAAAACTGCCGGAATACTATTTCAAGAAGGGGTACTGTTTCTACGAGCGGAACGACTTTGAAGGCGCCAGGGTTAATTTTTATGAGATCCTCGAAACAGAATCCCCGTACCAGGGACCTGCCACCTATTACTATTCCCACATTCACTATGCCAGTGGCAATTATGAAACAGCCTTGATGGGTTTCAGAAACATCGACGACGATCCGCTCTTCAGTGATATCGCTCCCTACTATATCTCACAGATACTTTATTTGCAGAAGAAATACGAGGAGGTCATCGACTATGCACCCCCCCTGATGGAATCTGTGTCGGAAAGAAGGCTGGGGGAAATGGCCAAAATCATCGGGGAATCTCATTTCATGCTCAGGCAATACAAGGAGGCGATCCCCTACCTGGAGACCTACCGCACGAATTCCAGTGGATATACCATCCACGACCGGTACCAGCTGGCCTATTCATACTACAGCAACCAGGAATATCAGAACGCCCTGAAACTATTTGAGGAGATCAGCTACCGGAATACGGAGATTGCCCAGAGTGCCCTGTACACCCTGGGAGACTGCTACCTGAAGACCGGCGATAAGAAAAAGGCCCTTATCGCATTTTCCAAGGCAGCCAACATGACCTTTGATCCCAAGATCCAGCAGGACGCTTTGTTCAATTTTGCCAAGGTGACCTTCGAGCTTTCCTACAATCCTTTCAACGATGCCATCCGTGCCCTGGAATTGTATATCAGGTCTTATCCGACTGCCGACAATGTGGATGAAGCTTACAATTACCTGGTTACCGCCTACCTGGGTACCAGGAACTATTCCATGGCCATGTCTTCTCTGGAGAAGATCCGGAGAAAAGACGCAAACATTGAGAGAGCCACCCAGAAAGTGGCCTTTTACCGGGGACTGGAACTCTATAAGAACCTGAGATTTGACGAAGCAGTGGATGCACTGGAGGTGTCCCTGCAGCATGCCCAATACGACCAGGTGATTGCCTTGCGCACCTATTTCTGGATGGGGGAAGCTGCCTACCGCACGGGGGACCGTGCCACCGCCAAAATGTATTACGACGAGTTCCTGAAAGATGGAAGGGCCCGGCAGCAGGAAGAGTATCCCTTGGTCCATTACAGCCTGGGCTATTTATATTTTGACAATGAATCATACGGCGAGTCACTCTCCTGGTTCTCTCAGTTCCTGAGCCTGTCCCAGGGTGCATCAAGCCCCAACGTATCGGATGCATATAACCGGATGGCCGATTGCTATTTCGTGCAGAAGAATTATACCCGGGCCATTGAGTATTACAACCGTTGCATACAGTCGGGCAAAGCAGACCTGGATTATGCCATGTTCCAGAAGGGCTTCACCCTGGGGCTGCTTGGCAGGACCCCTGAAAAGGTGGAAGTACTGAACCAGCTGATCACCCAGCAGCCACAGTCCACCTTTGTGGATGATGCCCTTTTCGAAATAGGCAGAAGTTACGTGGTACTCAATCAGCCGGACAGAGCAGTGACCTACTATGAGCGGGTGATCAATGAGCACTCCAGCTCAAGCTATACCAACAATGCCCTGAACCAGCTGGGCCTGATTCACTACAATGCTGCAGAATACGATGAAGCGCTGACTTACTATGAGAGGGTAGCCACCGATTATCCCGGAACCGCGGAGGCTGACAATGCACTGACCAGCATCAAGAACATCTATGTGAGAAAAGACAATGTGGACGGCTACCTGGCCTTTGTAAACAGCCTGGGCCGGGACATTACACGAAGCGAGCAGGATTCCCTTTCCTATACCGCTGCCGAGATGGTATACATGCGCAACGATTGTGAAGGGACGGTGCGCGCTTTCAAGGACTATCTGGATGCCTTCCCCGGCGGGCGCTTCCTGTTGAATGCACACTACTACAAAGCAGATTGCCAGTTAAAACTGGAACAAAACAGGGAAGCCCTGGAATCGCTGACCTACATCATCAATCAACCCAGGAACATGTTTACAGTTCCAGCCCTCGAAGCCGCTTCAAAAATAAGCTATCGGGAGAAGGATTACCACAGGGCTGCAGATTATTACCGGAGCATGATAGAGGTGGCCGAGCAGAAAACCCAGATTTTTGATGCCCGGGTGGGATTGATGAGGTGCTACCATGAACTGGGAGAATATTCCAACACCATTGAGGCAGCCCGCATGCTCCTGCAGCTCGACAAGATCCAGGAGGAGTACATCCGGGAGGCCAATTTCAAGATTGCCAAATCCTTCCATGCCTTGAACGAGATGGATTTCGCCTACGATTTTTATGAAAAGGTGGCCCGGGAAGTGAACAGCAGGGAAGGGGCAGAATCAAAATACTGGACCATCGAGATCCTGTACGAAAGGGGGGAACTGGACCGGGCCGAACAGGCGGTCTATGATTTCATTGATATGAATACCCCCCACCAGTACTGGATGGGCATGGCCTTCCTGAGCCTCTCTGATGTATATATGGAGAAGGGGGATGAGTTTTCTGCCATCAATACCCTTCAAACCCTGATGGCCAATTATCCCATCCCGGATGATGGCATCATTGACAATGCCAGGCAGCGGAAGTCGGCCATGACAGAACAGGCAGAGAGCGATATTGCACCAGAATCACAACCGGTACAATAGTACTACCCATGAAACACACTGAAATGAAAAAATTCAGGATAGATAGAAAATTCTTGCTGGCATGGTCCCTGATCTGCCTGGTACCACTGGGGTTGATGGGACAGCAGGAAGAAGTAAGGGTGGTTAAGCCCTATTCGCCCACCCTTTCTGGGGCGCAAAAGATCGAGTTGCTTCCCAGTCTGAATGAGGATATTGAGTTTGAAGTCCCGGAGATTGACTACACGCTTTCTCCCAAACGATACGACAGCCAGTTCAGGGTGGAGCCCATCCGTGCGGCCAGGATGGTTAAGATGCCCCTGGAACGGCTCTACAAGAGTCAGCTTACCCTGGGTTTCGGCAATTACCTGACCCCCCTGGCAGAATTGAACATCAACCAGCTCAGGTCCAGGGACGGAACCTTCGGACTGAACCTGAAACACCACTCCATGAATGGGAAAGTGGGATTGGAAAACGGGCTGAAGGCACCCGCCGGATTCAGCGAGAACCAGGCAGAGATCTTCGGGAGCCGTTTCCTCAAGAATTCGAGCCAGCTATGATTCCTATGTGCATTATGGAATAGATCCGGGCCTCGATTCGGTACTCAGCAAGGGGGACGCGGTACATCCCTATTTCACCGGTCAGGCGGGGATTGGATTGCATTCCATGCATGCCGACTCCTTTCATTTCAATTATGACGGGGCCCTGGAATATTACTACTTCACCCACGATTTTGACCAGACCGAGCATGGAGCCAAGGTGGGATTCGATTTTGATAAGTCGCTCAAAGTGGTCGATATTGCCGGTGAAGTGGGTTTAAATATGTATGGACGTTCTCCGGACTGGGATACGGCCATTGGCAACCAGGTTCATTTCTGGATCAATCCCAGCCTGTCCAAAGGCAGTTCGCAATGGAGGTTTACAGCCGGGGTCAATACGCACTATGAGATATCCAGGGAAGTACTCACCTTCCGCTTCTATCCCCGTGGATCCTTCCAGTTCAATATGGTGAAAAAGGTCATTGTGCCCTATTTTGGAGTGGATGGCTACCTGGAATCCTATGGAGCCCGCCACATCGTGGAGGATAATCCCTATGTGGTCCCCGGTTTGACCGTGAAACCCACCGACCACAAACTGATCGGTTATTTTGGTTTGAAGGGCCGGTTTTCGGATGCCATTGCCTACAACCTGAAAGCCAGCTATTCCATCATAGACGATGCCTATTTCTTCATCAATGATAACAGCAATCCCCTCCTGAACCAGTTCACGGTGGTCTACGATGATGTGACCCTTGGCCAGCTCCATGGAGAGCTTACCATTCGTCCCAGCGATTCCTGGAAGTTCTTCCTGCAGGGGAACTATTACAGCTATCTCACCATGGTGAGCCTTGACCGGCCCTGGAACAAACCCGAGGTCGACATACGGTTCCAGGCCCGCTACAACATGGGGGATAAGATCCTGATCGATGCTGGCATTTTTGCCATTGGCGCCAGGTATTACGAAAACTTCGATCCGGCCATGGAAGAGACCCTGCCCCTGACTGTTGATGCCAACCTGGGACTGGAATACCGCTACAGCAAACTGCTGTCCTTCTGGGCACGCTTCAACAACCTGGCAGCCCAGCGATATTACCTCTACAACCACTATCCCTCCTACAGATTCCGCGTGATGCTGGGATTCACCTATGCGCTATAGTCCCTGGGCGAAAGTTGGAATGTTGGAATGTTATGGCACAGGGCGAATGCTGCGCATCCATCCTGTACAGATCCATGGTTTTGGTAATTTATGCGCTAAAACGCCTCATCATCGCCCCATCTTTATTAACTTTCTCCTATCCTAACTTACTTGCATTCTAACATTCTAACATATTGCCATGTACCTACAAAGCTTCACCTTCCGCGAAAATGCCGGCCAGAATATAGAGTGGCTCATCGATAATGTTAGTCTGGGTGAGATCAACCTGGTGGTGGGCAAGAATTCCAGCGGCAAGACCCGAACCCTGAATGCCTTGTCGGATTTGGTGAGCATGCTCAGGGGAAAAGGAACCTCTGCTTCCGGACCGGTAAGTTATGAGCTGCTTTTCAGGAACCACGAGAATCTGATGAGGTATGAGCTGGAATATGATCTGGATACCATCAAGATGGAGCGCTTGTATGTGGGTGATGAACTGGTACTTGAACGCAGTGAAGGCGGAAATGGGATTGTAAAGTATGAGGGTACACCGGGTTCCATTTTTCTGAAATTTGAGATCCCCCATGATCAGTTGGCCTGTTTTGCCAAACGGGACCGGCTGCAGCATCCGTTTATCGAAATCATTCATGGCTGGGCCATCAGCTTGCGCAGGTTTGATTTCAGCGGGGACCTGGGCAAAACCCGGTATGCGCTCAAGTCTTCCTTCGATGCCAAGGAAATGGACTGGAGCATCACCAACAATACCCTGGTGCCTATCATAAATGTGGCAGAACAGGAGCATCCTGAGTTCCGGGATATGACCTTGAAGGATATGCAACAGGTGGGTTATGATCTGGAAGATTTCGGGATCATTCATTTTTCTGAGCGCTTCGGCAATGCCAGCCAGGACCGGTTTACTGTCTATACCACTGAGAAAGGACTGGAAAAACAGGTGACACAGCGGGATATGTCCCAGGGCATGTTCCGGGCTTTCTCGGTGTTGATACAGGTGAACTATTATATCCTGAGCAAAAACAAGGGGTGTGTGATCATTGATGATATCGGGGAGGGTTTGGACTTTACCAGGGCCAAACAACTGGTGCAGGTGTTGATCGGGAAGGCCAAGGATTCCGGGATCCAGCTGATCATGTCCACCAACGATTCCTTCATCATGAATGCAGTAGACATTGAAAACTGGGCGGTCATCATGCGGGAGGGACACAAGATCAGCCTGTACAACTATGAAAATTCAAAGGAAATATTTGAGGAATTCAAGTTTACCGGCCTCAATAATTTTGATTTTTATGCCAGTGAGTTTTTCCGATCAGGATTCACCGATGAGGAAGAGGATGGACCGGAAGATGCAAAAGATCCTGACGGCGAAAAGGGATCCAGCAAGGAAGAAGATCGGGGAGAATGAGGAAGCTGGCCATATTTGTGGAGGGACTGACCGAGCAGATCCTGGTCAGGAAAATGTTGCACGCGGTGCTGGACCGGAACCGGATTGCCATCCAGACGGTGAAGATCACCGGAGGGCACAATGTGAGGATGTCCTTTACCGTGATGCGCGCGGCCCATGTGGACAAGCGGACCGACTATTTTGTGCTGGTCTACGATTGCGGGGGTGAGACCAATGTGAAAAGTTATATCCTGGCAAGAAGGGACAAGCTGATCTCCAGCGGATACAGCATGATCCTGGGCCTGAGGGATGCCTATCCCAACTTCAGCAGGGAAGAAGTTCCCAAATTGTTGAGGGGTTTGAACCATAAGCTTCCCCAGAGGAAGGCAGCTACGCATATCTACCTGGCCGTCATGGAGACTGAAGCCTGGTTCCTGGGGGAATACAGGCACCTGACCAAGGTGAGCAGAATACTCACTCCGGGGTATATCAGCAAACATTTTGGCTTCAATCCGAAAATGGAGAACATGGAAGACAGGGAACATCCCTCGGACGATATGAAACGGATTTACCAGGCAGCGGGGCATGATTACACCAAGAAACGGGACAGACTCAATGCGGTGATCGGTAAGCTGGATTTCCATTATTTCACCCACGAACTGGCTGAAAAAATGCCCAGTTTGGGAGCATTCATCGGCGGCCTGGAGACTTTTTTCCAGGAAGATTTGTAAATTCATCCGTGGTGGACACAAGCTCTGAAATACAAAGAACCCTCGGGGAGGTGCTGGATGCACTTTCCGACTTATCCAGCGAAGAGCGAAGGAAGCAGATCCGCTATTTTGCCCCTGGTTCCCAGGATGTGGTGGGAGTAAGCAATCCGGACTTGAAAGAAGTGATCAAGGCCCTCAGGGAGAAATACAGGCATTGGGATGAACAGCATTGGATCAAGCTTTGTAAGGCTTTGGTGGCCTGTGATGTTTTTGAATGCCAGGTCCTGGCTTATGAGATCATCGGCAGGAACAAGAGACTTTTGAATGCATTGACATACAAAGATTTGATGGATCTATGGAGGAATCTGGACAATTGGGCTTCTGTGGACCACTTCAGCGTAGGTATCTATGGGGTGCTTTGGGGCAAGGGAGTGGTGACGGACGGGCACATCGAAGAACTGCTGAAGTCTGAGAATTTCTGGGACCGCAGGGTGGCGGTGGTCTCCACAGTGGCCCTGAACCTGAAATCAAGGGGAGGAAGCGGGGATGTACCCCGCACCCTTGCAGTCTGCGAAAAAGTGGTTGACGACCGGGAGGATTTGATACGTAAGGCCCTTTCCTGGGCCTTGAGGGAGCTTTCCAAGAGAGATCCCCAGTCTGTCAGGAATTTCATTGATACCTACCGGAACAGGCTGGCCGGATTGGTAATCAGGGAGGTAAATCACAAGCTGGATTTTGGCACCAAGAACTAAGCCCTTTTCCTAACACATTTTCTGTTGATAACTTAGCTGGTTTTCAAGGCTTTCAGAGCGTTGAAAACCAATTATTTTTGCTATTTTTGGCATAGCGAGCAATTTACAGGCAATTGATTTGTAATTGTTTGATTATTAGGAATTTATAAATTGCATTTCAGACCAGAAGTGGCATCATTCCGGATGGATGCAGATTTAATTTGAACAGATATTAATTCAGATACGATGAGTGAAAAGATCAAAGGTGCAGCAGGAGAAGCAGGGTTGAATAAAGATTATTCAGCGGACAGCATACAGGTTCTGGAAGGACTTGAGGCAGTGAGGAAACGACCTGCCATGTACATTGGCGATGTGAGCGAAAAAGGCCTGCATCACCTGGTATACGAGGTGGT